>DPCD01000059.1:5770-6189 GCA_003516765.1 Clostridiales bacterium
GTCTGCGGGTCCTGCGGCAGCAGGGCAATTTTGCCCGACACCTCCTGCGGCGCGGTTCCCAGCACGGAAACCTTGCCGCGGTAAGCGCGGTGGATGCCGGAAATCAGACCCATAGTCGTGGATTTTCCGGTGCCGTTGCCGCCGAGGATTGCAAGAAGCTCGCCCGGGTAGGCGCGTAGCGTCAGTGCTTTGACAACGTCGGGCGACTGCTTATCGTACCGGAAAAACGCCTCGTCCAGCTCGACCGCCGCCGGTCCTTCGCGTTTTTCAGACGGCGCGGCAGGCGGAACCGGGCAGAGCGGGTGCGTCTCGGAAAATGCCTCCAGCCACTGCCTGCCCTGCGCGACTGTGACCGGGCAGGGAAGATCGTTTGGAACGCCTGCGTAAATGCGCATTGGAACGGGCATGGCGGAAAACAT
>DPCD01000059.1:6402-6657 GCA_003516765.1 Clostridiales bacterium
GGAACGGGCATGGCGGAAAACATGTCGCTGCCTGCCGCTTTCAGGCGGCTTCCCACCTCGCTTGCCGTGCCGGTATCGAGAACGCGCCCGCGCTCAAGAAAGACAACATTGGTCGACAGCGCCAGCGCGTCTTCGAGCCGGTGCTCAGACAGGATGATTGTTGTGCCCAGTTCGCGGTTGATCCGCCCGAGCGTCGACAAAAAGTCGGTCGCGGCAATGGGGTCTAACTGGCTTGTCGGCTCGTCGAGCAGCAGC
>DPCD01000059.1:6747-8653 GCA_003516765.1 Clostridiales bacterium
GTGATGCCCTTCTCCCGGTTCAGCTTATGAACGGCGGAAAGCACCTCCTGCCGCCCGATGGGGTCCAGCATGGCGGTCGGCTCGTCGAGCACGATGCACTTGGGCTGCATGGCGATGACGCCCGCGATGGCCACGCGCTGCTTCTGCCCGCCCGACAGCTCACAGACGGGCTTGTAAAACCAGTTCTGGATGCCGAAAAACGACGCAATCTCCGCCACGCGGCGGCGAATGACCGGTGTGCTGAGCCCCAGCGATTCCAGCCCGAATGCCAGCTCGTGCCAGACCTTGTCGGTGACGAGCTGCGCGTCCAGATTTTGCAGCACGAAGCCGATGCGCGCGCTCTGCGTGCGCTGGGAAAGAGAGGAAAGGGGCTTTCCTTCAAAGAGAATGGTTCCCGTCTGCGTGCCGTGCGGCTGCAGGATGGGCTTTAGCTGCCGCAGAAGCGTCGACTTGCCGCAGCCGGATCTGCCGCACAGGACCGTAAACGAGCCTGCCTCAATCGAAAGCGAGACGTTCTGGAGCGCGGGCACAGACTCGGTCGGATAGGTGAAGCTCAGATCTGTGATTGTAAACGTCTGCATACAGCCGCCTCCTTTCCGTCCAGAATGACCGGGATGAGATTCAAAGCAAGATCGCTCAGCCAGCACAGCGCGCTGGTCCAGGTAAGCCCCGCGCCCCTGCAGCTGGGATAATAGCGCCAGGAAAGCGCGCCTGCGGCATAGCCTGCCGCGACGATAACGCCCAGAAGCGATAACGCCGCGAGCAGCGCCTTGTCGCGCTTCGTGAGCGTAAAGATCGAAAACGCGCTTCTGCCGGGAAGCCCGTAGCCCCGGGCGCGCATGGAGTCCGCCGTGTCGACCGCGTTTTCCAGAGACCATGTCACGAGAATCGAAAAGACCATCAGCGCGCATTTGATGCGGTGCAGCAGGCTTCCTGTATGCATGTCATTGCCGACTGCTGCCTGCGCTTTGGAAACGCGCCTTGCCTGCGCGGAAAACCGCGGCACAAAGCGCAGCGTCATCGACAAAACGAGACTCAGTGCGGGCACGATTCTTCCGAACAGATAGACGAATTTATCGGACGTCATGATGCGCGTGTAGCATGAGAACCAGACCAGCGCCGTGCAGAGCGTCAGCCCCGCGCCAATGCCGTACAGAATCGATTCCAGCGTCAGCGGGTTTCCGGACGGCAGATAGCGCAGAATCGTCCGCCCCTCGTGGCTGAATGCAGGGTTTACGGCGGCGGTCACGACAAACAGCGCCAGCGCGTACCACAGCCGGAATCCGCCTGGCTTTTCACCGCCGAGTGTGCAGAAGCAGGCGATCGCGCCAATGAGCGAAATCGCCTGACACACCGGGTGCTGCAGAAGCATCGCGCCGAGCAGCACGAGGGCAAAATAGAGAAAATTCACCAGCGGGTGGCAGCGGGAAAAAGCGTCGTTGCGGTTCATGGTTCCCCTTTCGTAAAAATAGAGCCGCGCGAAGGCGCGGCTCTATAAAGACGTCAAAAAGTTATCACGATTCCGGTCAGGGTTTTCGTGCGCCGAGAAGCAGAATTACTGAAGCAGATTGGCGCTCAGGAGCAGACCATATAGCATCTGCGCGATCTCTCCGCGCGAAATCCGGCGCGAGGGTGTGAGCGCAGCTTCGCCGGATGCCCAGAGACCGGACGATACGCAATATGCGACGGACGCCTTTGCCCACGAAGAGACGCGCGAGGCGTCACGGTAGGCGGAAAGCGGCGTGTCTAGACGGTCCAGCGCCGTGTCGATGCCGCAAAGAGCAGCGGCGCGCGCGGTCATGGTCGCCGCCTCCTGCACGGTGATGGCGCCGTCGGGGTGAAACTTCCCGTCGCCCACGCCGTTGACAATGCCGTAGGCAGCGGCGGTATCGACGAACGGTGCGTA
>DPCD01000059.1:8831-15785 GCA_003516765.1 Clostridiales bacterium
CGGTATCGACGAACGGTGCGTACCACGCCGCTTCCGCGACATCCTTGAACGTGCCGCGGTATTCCGGGGTCAGACCCAGCGAGCCGACCACAATTTTTGCAAACTGCGCACGCGTGAGCCCGGCGTCGGGCGCGTAGGTCGTCTTCGTCATGCCGTTGACAATGCCGTAGGCGGCAAGCGTCTTAATCGCCTGTTCGTTTGCATGTCCGGAAATATCGGAAAACGCCGGAAGCGTTTCGACCTGCGCCGTGTGGGCTGCAACGCCGGACTGCGGGGCGTGCGTTTGCTTTGCAGCGTCCGTCATGGTAAAGAACGCGCATTTGCCGGCTTGCTGCCGGACGGCTGCCGACAGGGCGCACAGCGCCTGCATGGTGGCGTAGGCATCGTAGCTGTCCTCATGGCAGAAGCTGCCGTTCGGGAGCTGATAGGTCAGGAGCTTGTCGAGAACGCTATGACCGTTTTTCACAAAGCGGCTGTCGTCCATGGAAATCCCCAGCGCGCAGAGCGTCAAAACAACCTGCGAGCAGGACTCGGAGCTGGTGTAGCCCCAGGAGGTGTAGCCGCCGTCGTCATTTTGCAGCTTGGACAGCCGCTCCACGCCGAGTGAAACCGCGTTCTTGACCGCTGTGTTCGACTGATAGGGCGCGAGCGCCTGCAAGACCATCGCGGTTACGTCGGGGTCTGCTTCCTCCGCACCGATGGCCCAGCCGCCGTCGGAGAGCTGCTTGCCGAGCATAAAATCGACGTACATTTCGCGCGTCGCCTGTGTTTTGACCGTGTCGAGCTTCGGAATTTCATAATTGCCGCAGTCGAGCGCCAGCAGCACGTAGGCGGCAGATGTGACGCCCGGCTGGGTTGCGGCGTCGTAATCGGAAAGCGCGGCGAGCAGATTATAGCCTGCGACATTTGCGGGGTCTTCTCCGATGGCAGTTAACCCCAGAATCACGCGGGCGTATTCGGTCAGGCGGGTTTTGGACAGCACACCGCCGGTGCTTAAAACCTTCCCGGCAAGCGCGCGGTAATACGAATCCGTCCAGTTCTCGGGGCAATCAAAGCCGCCGCGCACGACGCTAATTACCGCCCAGTCATCTGCCGCGCCCGGATGGGGCAGCTCAGAGACTGCGAACGCCGCCGCCTTCTTTGCTGCGGTGTTCAGCGCCGTGTCTGCCGCGCCTGTCGGAATAGCAAGCAGCCCGGCAAGAAGCGCAAGCGTCAGAAAAATCGTAACAAACCGTTTCATGTGTGATACCTCCGTTTCCAAGCGCCGCGCTGAAAAACCGGCGCAAAAAAAGCGAATCGTGAACTGACGTAATCATAACACAGAAAACGAAATCTTGCAACGCAATCAACCGGAAATTGGAAGATAAGCGCGATTTACCAGATCGATCGTATACCCGAAGCCGGGCTTCGGCTGCCAGGCATAGCCGTCTTTTCCTTCCTCCGGAAACAGGCGCTGCATCGCGGTGAGAATGGTGCCGCCGTGGCAGATGCAGATCGTGTCTTCCTCGCGCGCGAGAAGCTGCTCCAGCCCGCGCGCAATCCGTGCCTCCGAGGCGCGGAACGACTCGCCCTGCGGTGGTGTGTTGGAAAACCAGTCGCCCGAGAGCCACGCCTGATAGGAAGGCTCCGACTTGATCTCTTCGTAGCTTTTCATCTCAAAAATTCCAAAATTGACCTCGCGCAGGTTCTCCAGAACGGAAAACGGCACGTCGCCGTAAATGGCGCGCAGCGTCTGGTCGGTCCGCCGCATGCCGGTGGTGACGAATGAGAAGCCGTTTGGCGCGGGATAGACGCCGCGTCTCGCCGCGTCTTTTAACTCCCGCACGCCGTCTTCCAGCAGCGGAAGATCGGTCGCGCCGTAATACAGGTGCCGCTCGGTGCCCTCGGTTCTGCCGTGGGGCAGAAGAACGAGCCGGTTCATGGCTTGACCTCCAGCGGCAGCCCGCAGAAAATTCTTGTGACGGTGTCCGCCTGTGCGGCAAGACTGGAAAGAAGCCTGCCGGATGCCTCGCGCCATGCCCGCTCCAGGCGGTCCAGCGGCACAATGCCGCAGGAAATGTCGTCCGCAATCAGCACACAGGCGCGGGGCGAGCGCCGCGCAAATTCCTCGCGCGCGTCGAGCCCCGCTTCCGCGCACGCGCGCGCAAAGCGCTCAAGATGGCGGATGCAGCGCGCGTCCGGGTCCAGATAAAGATCCTCGCAGGTGAAAATATCCGCGTCCGTCAGATCATATTTCTGCGCGGCATACTGCGTCTTTCCCTGATATGCGCCGCCGAAAATCAGCTCCATAGTGCCCCCTGTCCGGCAAGCAGCAGCAAAAGCCCTGCCAGCTCGCCCAATGTCATCGAAAAGCCCGAAATATCGCCCGACATGCCGCCGAGATTTTTCCGCGCCGCGCGGCAGACGAGCAGCGCGAAAAGCTCTGCGCCGATTGCCGAGACCGTAAACCATGCGGATTTTAACAGCAGCAGCCCTGCGGCAGCGGCAAGCACGTTCAAAACCGCAAGCGCCGTCAGCTGGCGCTTGTGCTGCGCCGCTTCAAAGCCGGAGGCGTACTGGCTGGTCTGCATCGGGCGGCAGGCGAACACGCAGAAGCTCGAGGCAAAGCGCGAGAAAACCGGAAGCAAAATCAGCCCCTGCCAGCCTTCCTTCGCGTCAAAATCCCAAAACGCCGCAAACGCGGCAAGCATCAGGAAAATCGTACACACGACGGCAAACGAGCCGACGTGCGAGTCCTTCAATATTTTCTGCCGCGTGGGAAGGTCCCGCCGGGATAAAATCGCGTCGCAGCAGTCCATGAAGCCGTCGAGATGGAGAAAGCCTGTCAGCAGAAACGGCAGCGCCGCCAGAACCGCCGCACGCAGCGCCGGAAGCCGGTCGAAAGACCCCAGCGCATACGCCGCCAGCGCCCAGAGCGCGCCGACGAGCAAGCCGGCAACCGGCAGATACACCAGCTGCCAGGGGCGTGCTTTTTCGTCCCAGATTTTACACGGGCACGGGATGGACAAAAACATGCCCCACGCCATAAAAAAGGCGGTGATCTGCGTTTTCAAGGCTGCCAGCCTCCTTTGTACCAGATGGGAATCGACGCGCTCAGCTCCGCAACGTTGCCGCACGCCTGCGCCAGCTTCACGCCGATGTGCCCGAGCGCGCTGCGGTAATCTTCCGTAAGCGCGCCGTAATCGCGTCCGTCGGAAAAGACGAAGTCGGCGACAAAGACGACGCTCTGTGCCAGCTGCGAAAACCGGACCAGATCGTTTGCCAGCCGGTCGCCCGCAGTCCGATCGACCGAGCCGTCCGGGCGGAACATCTCATTTGCCAGCAGCGCCGTGACGCTGTCGAGCAAAAACGTGCCGTTTTCCGGCGCAAGCTCCAGCGCCGACAGAATGCCGCATTCGCACTCGAGTGTTGTAAAGCCCCAGCCGTCGCGCTCTTGCAGGTGCCTTGCGACGATGGCGCGGTCCTCGGCGTCCGTCGGGCGAAGGGTCGCGAGATAATAGTGCGGCGCGGGAAGAGCTTTTGCAATTTTCTGCGCAAGCATCGACTTGCCGCTCTTCGAGCCGCCGGAAAGAAAATATGTCATACCGTAAAGCTGTCCTTTGCGCGGATTTCGGTTAAGTATGTGTCGTCGATTGCCGCCTCGGGGAAGGTCGCCATCGTGTCCATGACGGCGCACGCCGCGTCCACAACGCGGAAGGCAATCGGGCAGCCGCTGCCTTCACCCAGCCGCATACCCAGATCCAGACACGGCTTCAGCCCCAGCTCCCGCTCGGCAAGCCGGAAGCCGACCTCAAACGAGCGGTGCGAGCCGAGAAAATAACCCTTGGAGCGCGGCGCGAGTCTGCCTGCGCACAGGGCGGCGACGATGGAAATGAACCCGTCGACCACGACCGGCAGGCGCTGGCGCGCCGCGCCCAGAAACACGCCCGTCATTGCGCACAGATCGAAGCCGCCAACCTTGGACAAAACGTCAATCGGGTCGTTGGGGTCTGGTTTATGAAGCGCGAGCGCGTGCGAGATGACCTCTTTTTTCTTCAGAAACGCCGCATCGGTCAAACCGCCGCCGCGACCGGTGACATCCTCGATGCCTGCGCCCGTGAGCGCGGCAAGAACTGCCGACGAGGTCGTCGTGTTGCCGATGCCCATCTCGCCGACGCCCAGGATCGACACGCCGTCTTTCTTTGCCTGCGCGGCAAGCGCCATACCGGCGGCAATGCCGGCTACCGCCTGCGCGCGCGTCATGGCAGGCTCTTTGTAAAAATTCTTCGTGCCCTTGCCGAGACTGCGGTTTACAATCTCCGGGCAGTGATACGGAAGCCTGATGCCCATATCGACCACGACCAGCTCGTCTCCGAAGTGCTTTGCCAGACACGACGCGCCGGTCAAGCCCCGCGTGAGATTGATTGACTGTGCCAGCGTCACCGACTGCGGCGCGGAGCTGACGCCCTCGTCGACCACGCCGTTGTCGGCGGCAAGAACATAAATGCGTGTTTTCTGGATGGTATTTTTGACGCTTCCGGTGATGCCAGCGAGCTGGACGGAAATATCCTCCAGAAGCCCGAGGCTTCCGGGCGGCTTTGCCAGCTCTGCCTGCCGTTTGCGCGCGGCGTCCATCGCGCCTGCGTCAAGGGCTGTGATTTGCGAGATTGCGGACAAAAGCGTCTGTTCCGATTCCATGATGTGCTATTCCTCCAGAAGGTTCTGCGCGGCAAGCCATTGGACCGACTGCCGGCATGTGCCGAGTTCGAGTGTGACGGTAGCGCGCGGGCAGAGTGCGGAAAGCTCGGTGAGAAGCCCCGCGATGTCCATCACGCCCTGATCGAGCGGCGCGTGCAGATCGCGGACACCGTCGTTGTTGTGTAAATGTACGTGAGAAAGATACGGCGCGCAGGCGCGCAGCCACTGCTCGGGCGGGCACTTGCTTGCCGCGGTGTTTGCGTGCCCCAGATCGAGGCAGAGCCGCAGGCGGGGGCTGTCTACCTGACGGACAATGTCCAGAAGCATCGACGCGTCCGGCTCCATGACGTTTTCCAGACACACCGTGAGCGTTTCCGGCACCTCCCGCATCAGCCGCTTCCACACAAGCACCGAACGCGAGACGAACCACTCCGGGTGATATACCAGCGGCACAAAGCCCGCATGCAGTACCAGCTTCGGGCAGCCAAGCGAAACTGCCTTGCCAATTGCCTGGCGGTAGCGCTTTTCTGTGATTTCCAGCACGAGCGGGTCGATTGCGGCGGGGCAGAGCTCGTTAAAAGGTCCATGCAGCACAAACCGATCAGACGAGGCAAGACAGGCGGCAAGGGAAGAGGACAGATAGCGGGCGCAGTCCTGCGGGAAAAGCTCGGTTACTTTGTCCGGATTGTCCAGAAATGCCGCCGTGCAGAACTGGGCAAGCTCCAACCCGAGTCCGTAATCCTTCGCCGTCTGCGGCGCGTCGTCCGCAATGGACGAGAGATACAGCTGCTGTTTTTTCATGCGCCCTCCGATACATCCCAAAATAAAAGCCTGCAACCGAAAACCGGATACAGGCGCAAAAAAGGCTGTATGTTTCCGGTTCCGGCAGAAACAAGAATCCATCGGGCAGCAGTCTGGCTGAGCCGGAAGGACCGGCTTCACAGTGACCGACTCGCGGGGAATTGCACCCTCTTTGCCGGACCCGATTCCTATGTAGGAAAAAAATCAGAGCCTGCCCTGCTGGCGCAGAAGCCAGAGCTTCAGAAGCGCAGTCTGGGTCTTTGCATCCCAGATCTCACCTGCAAGGACCTTCTGCACCGCCTGCTCGAGCGGCATCGTAAAGACGTTCAGAAATTCGTCGGCATCCAGCTTCTGCTCGCGGAAGGTAAGCTTCTTTGCCGCGTACATGTGGATTGCTTCGTCACTGTAGGCGCAGGCGGGCAGGAACATTCCAAGCTCGATCAGCTCCTCTGCGACCGCGCCGGTCTCCTCCAAAAGCTCGCGCGCGGCAGCCTTGCGCGGGTCTTCGTCCTTGCTGTCGAGCTTGCCTGCCGGTATCTCCATCAGAACCTTGCCGACCGGATAGCGGAACTGCCGCTCCAGAAGAACGCTGCCGTCATCGAGCAGCGGCACGACGCACACCGCGCCCACATGGCGCATATACTCGCGCGGGGCAAGCTTTCCGTTCGGAAGCTCGACGGTGTCTTTGAAGACGTGCATGATATAGCCGTCGAAAATTTCGCGGCTTTCAACCTGTTTCTCGGTTAAATTTTCAAAATTCTGCATACGTTTCACCTCTTGCTGCTATTCATCTTACCTGCTTGCCCGCGGAAAGTCAATGCCGGAAAGAAGGCAGAATCTGGCGCGCATGAACCGCGCACGTCTGCACACACTATCCCCAGAGCTTACAGCCGCGCGCAAAAAGAAGATTCTTCTTTCGTTCCATAGAAACATCTGTTTCCGGCGGAGCGCAGCGCGTGAAGATCTGCTGGCTTTTCCGGTTCCGGGTCTCTGCATGCAGAGCCTTGCCGTGTGTTTTGCCGGGCGCGGCGGAACCACGAAAGGCAGATACCCGCCGGAGGCTTTCCGGGGGATCACGGCGGATGAAGCTGCAGCTCTGCCCGACGCCGGAGGCGCATGGTGCGTCCGCGTTTTTTCGGCAAAAGCCGCCCGCAGCTTCGTCTGCGGGCGGCTTTGTGATCCTTCAGCCAAGACGTTTGTCCTTTTCGATGACGGCGTTTACCGCTTCGATGACGGCGGACTCGAAGCCCGCCTTTTTGAGCGCATGGACGCCCTCGATGGTTGTGCCGCCGGGAGAGGTGACTTTATCGACCAGCGCCATCGGATGCTCACCGGTTTCCTGGCAGAGCTTTGCCGCGCCGAGCGTCGCCTGGCAGGCAATTTGCTGCGCAAGCGCGCGCGGGAGCCCTGCCTTCACGCCCGCGGACGAGAGCGCGTCAATGTACATCTGCACAAATGCGCCCGAAGCGCCGCCGT
>DPCD01000059.1:15951-16095 GCA_003516765.1 Clostridiales bacterium
CGAAGCGCCGCCGAGCGCCGAAAACGCGGCAAACTGCGCCTCGGGAATATCATAGACTGCGCCCACGGAGCGGAACATTGCCCGCACCAGTTCTGCCTGCGCGGGGCTGCACAGGCTGTTCGGGCAGACGGCGCTTGCCGAGCA
>DPCD01000074.1:0-153 GCA_003516765.1 Clostridiales bacterium
TTCTTGGGGTATAGTTTAGGGTTCCTCTGGACTCTTCCCGAAACAGAGGGACCGCGGTCCCTCTGGCACCCCGGGGCTGCCCGGTACAGAGATTTTCCCAGTCGGGCGTGGTTACGTACTTTTGAGCGCTCTCTAGTCGGGGGTACGACAAAT
>DPCD01000074.1:463-703 GCA_003516765.1 Clostridiales bacterium
CGACTGCGGCGGGGACCCCATCCCCACCGCAGTCCCCCCGCAAGGATTTTTGCAGAGCAAAAATGCCTTGCGGCGGCGAAAGACTGTAGGTTTGTTGCTCGGCAGCTTGATCGTTGTATGAGCTGCAAACCGGGTTGCAATTGCAATCCAGAAAGAGAGTACCAATAAAAAACCGTAGGAGAGCCTGATAGGGTAAGCACTACTTGACTAGATCCCATGGGATCGCACAAGGGTCCGCAG
>DPCD01000074.1:1030-3524 GCA_003516765.1 Clostridiales bacterium
TAAGAAGCGTGGGGTCGAAAAAGGACCAGCTGGCAGGTCTCTGCCAGAGCCTCCCCTGATCCCCGGACCACAGATCCGGTTCAAAAAAATACCTTGATTTGTTCACAAATTATTTATAGTAGAAGGTATTGACAAGCGGGGAAAGCGGTGGTAAACTGCGTTTAGCACTCAGAGATAAAGAGTGCTAAAAACGATGGGAGGACGGAACATGGAACTGACAGAACGAAAAAAGCAGATTCTGCGGGCAATCGTAGACAGCTACATCCGCACGGCAGAGCCGGTCGGCTCCAAAACGATCTCCCAGCTGCCGGGCATGGATTTTTCGCCGGCGACCATCCGCAACGAGATGGCAGACCTGACCAGCATGGGGCTTCTTGAGCAGCCGCATACGTCGGCGGGGCGCGTGCCCAGCGCGGCGGGCTACCGGCTGTATGTCGACGAGCTCATGCAGGGCTACCGCCTGTCGATGGACGAAACGAAGACCATCAATCAGGCGATGGAGGTCAAGATGCAGGAGGTCGACAAGATGATCTCCCAGGTCGGAAAGCTGGTCTCCAAAATGACCGACCTTCCCGCCTACGCCGTCGCGGCAAGAAGCTCGCAGCGGACCGTCAAGCGCTTTGATCTCATTCTGGCAGAAGCAGGAAGTTTTATTCTGGTTGTCATGTTAAGCGACAATCAGGTGCAGAATAAGCTCATCCGCCTGCCGCTGGATGTGTCGCAGGAGGATTTGCGGCTTCTGTCCGCGGTTCTCAACGCGAGCCTCACCGAGCTGACGGCGGACGAAATCACGCCGGAGCTTCTGGCAAAGGTCACGCGCAGCGCCGCCGGCGCGGCAAGCCTGGTGCCGGTGATTGTGGACTACACGGTGGAACTCCTGAAAAAGACCCACAGCGAGGTTTACATGACCGGTCAGGCAAAGCTGCTCGGTCAGCCGGAGTATCACGACGTGGAAAAGGCGCAGGAGGTTTTGACAAGCCTCGATGAAGACGTCATTTCCAATCTTCCGGCAACGCTTTCGTCCGGCACGACGCAGATTCTGGTCGGACCGGAGAATGTGGCAAAGGAACTGAAAGATTCCAGCGTCGTCATTACAAAGTTCGACATCGGCGACGGCATGCAGGGCATGATCGGCGTCGTAGGTCCGACGAGAATGGATTACGCGAAGATCACTGCGCGCCTGAGCTATTTTGCCGAGAATCTCGGCAGAATGTTCGCCAAGCCCCAGCAGCCGGCACTACATGAGCCGGAACTTCCCGAAGAACCGAAAGAATAACAGCCCCGGAGGCATTTTGATATGAGTGAAGAAACAAAAAACAAGAATGAACAGCCGAAGGACGCTCCCGTCACCGAACAGGCGCCGGAAACCAAGGAGCCTGTGAAGGAAGCGGAGGCAAATAAGACCGAAAAGCAGGAGCCCAAAGCGGAGCCTGCCAAGGAAGAAGCAAAGCCTTCGGAATTGGATACCGTCAAAGAGCAGCTTGCCAAAGAGCATGACGGCTACCTTCGTCTGGCGGCGGAATATGACAATTTCCGCAAGCGCAGCCAGAAGGAAAAAGACGACCTTTACACCGTCATCAAGGCGGAGACGGTCGGTAAGTTCCTTCCGGTCTATGATAACCTGGAGCGCGCGCTCGCGCAGGAAACCGCCGACGAGGCGTACAAGAAGGGCGTCGAAATGACCATGAACCAGCTGGTGAAGGTCATGGAGGGTCTGGGCGTGACGAGCTTCGGCGAGATCGGAGAAGCCTTTGATCCCGCGCGGCACAACGCCGTGATGCACGTCGAGCAGGAGGGTCTGGGCGAGAATGTGATCGCCGAGGTCTTCCAGAAGGGCTTCCTCGTCGGCGAAAAGGTCATCCGCTTCGCGATGGTCAAGGTTGCAAATTAGCCCTCCCGCTTCCCGCATGGAAGCATTCACATAAATTCGCATATCCCAAAATAAATTTGTAAAAACATTCACCTGTATTTAGGAGGATTTCAACTATGAGTAAAATTATTGGCATTGATCTTGGCACAACCAACAGCTGTGTAGCAGTTATGGAAGGCGGCGAGCCCGTCGTTATCGCAAACGCGGAAGGCAACCGCACCACCCCGTCCGTTGTGGCGTTCTCGAAGACCGGTGAGCGTATGGTCGGTCAGGTCGCAAAGCGTCAGGCAGTCACGAACCATGAGCGCACCATCGCTTCGATCAAGCGTCACATGGGCACCGACTATAAGGTCGACATCGACGGCAAGAAGTACACCCCGCAGGAAATTTCCGCAATGATTCTGCAGAAGCTGAAGGCAGACGCTGAAGCCTATCTGGGCGGTCCCGTGACCGAGGCTGTCATCACCGTTCCTGCTTACTTCAACGACGCCCAGCGTCAGGCGACCAAGGACGCCGGCAAGATCGCGGGTCTGGAAGTCAAGCGTATCATCAACGAGCCGACGGCAGCGGCGCTTGCCTATGGCGTTGACAAGGAAGCCGAGCAGAAGATCATGGTCTACGACC
>DPCD01000013.1:0-15470 GCA_003516765.1 Clostridiales bacterium
CTGCCACATTCGGCAGATAGTTGGCCGCTGCATAGCTCCAGAATCCATCAAAGGCGTGCTTGTTTCCACCGACGCCAAGCTCCAATCCGGATTCCATCGCAGAGGTGAGAACCGCAAGGTCGCGCGGCTTCGGGATGGCAAAGTATTTCCCATCGCCCATCGGGATACAAAAATAACTGTTCTTCGTGTACGTGGAAAGTTGTTGATAGTCCTTCTTGCTTTCCTCGTCACGGTTGTTGATGAGGTAGAACAGCGCCGCGATCCCAGCCGAAGCGGCAAAATAGGCGATCATGCGGTTGCGAACAACGTGCTTTCTCTGCTCCGGTGGTGCATCCTGCCCGGTCAGGAACCGGACGTGCTTGTCGATGCCCTGCACGCCGGCATTGAAGAACGGGACGAACTTGTTGACCTGTCTGGACGTTGCGCCGCCGCGCCGGAAATTCGTTGTCACATCCATCGCTTCATAAAATGCTGTCTGCGGATCAACGCCGCGTTCCCGGAGACACTTATAGGTGGCGAAGCGCGGCCCCTGTTCGATCATATCGCCCAGATACGAGATCCAATCCAGCGGGTTGAGCGTAAACTTTCCGGCCAGCTCCTTGCGCGCTTTCTTCGCAACGTCGCGGTCGGTGCTGTAATAGCTCGCCTTGCCGCCGCCCATTGCGAGGTATTCCAGATAAAGCGGGTTCGCGCTGTCGCCTTTGAGCTTGTTGACATACGAAGCGCCGATCTCTTTGAGCAGTTTGAAACGGTTCGGTTCTTTCGCATAGACCATCAGCGTCCCGAGATCTCGCGGAAGGTTGGAGAAGATCGACCAGATGATATTGTCTCCTGTGATGTTGGAGGTCATGAAGTGCGACATTTTTCCGATCGCATCGACAAGCCCATTCACCTTTGACGGGGACATTTCCGTGATCGATTGGAGCAGCAGGGGGTCGTTGACCTTCCAGAACTCCGGCTTGCCGTTTTTCAGGACGGTAACAACGTCTCCGAACGCTTTCCCGCGCCGGAATTGCATCATGTAATCATCAATGTCGGCTACAATTTCCCCAAAATCGTTGGCATTCGCCCATCCCTTCTCCGTAATCCGATCCATCAGGTCACTCTTCACGCCCGTGAGATTTACGCGCGTCCCGCGCATCGGCGTGGGGATTTTTTCAAGGAATACTGCATCCGCGCCCACGCGCTGCGCTTCGTCTGTGATCCTGCGCATCACGTTGTTGCGGACGCCCGCATTGACGACCTTGACGATGTTGGAAATGATGTTGTCCACAGGATGAACAAGATCTCTGCCGCTGCCTCTGGCGCGTTTGATCGGGTTCTGCTGGTTGGCAAATCCGCGCTTCGCGCCGCCCTGTCCCTGCGGCATAGCGCGATTGAACGGAACGTAATGCTTCCACCGCTTGCTCCATTCCTCGCCGGTTTCTTCCGAGATCAGTCCAGTTCCAACGAGCCACGTTTCCTTGAGCTGGTCTTGGAACACATAAAGCCGCTCTGCCGCATCGTGGAACGCCGGATATTGCTGCTCCAGCTCTGCCGCGCGCCGGTTCATGAATGCCGTGGAGTTCTTGCGGTCATCTGCAAATACGCGCATTCCTTCCGCCAGCCGCTCCGGCCCATGCCGTACCACAAGATACTCGCCAAACGCCCGGTATTCGGCCTTGTTCTTCAGGTTGATCCCTTGCAGTGCCGCTTTCAGTCCCGGCCCCACATATTGCCCATTCGCATCTGTCAGATTCCCCGTGATGATCTGCCCGGCCATTGCGTCAGAATAGGCTGCGTTTGTCGCCAGCCGATAAGTATTCGTTCCGGTCGCTTCGTCGAGCAGCTTGATCCCGTGCAGGCTGTCTACCCACGCCTGATAAAGCACACTCGCTTCCGCTCTGAGCTTGTCGCCGGTCGTGTCGCCCGTCGGCACACGATCTTCTCTCAACCGGATCGCGCTCTGCGCCGTGTCCGCGTCGAGCGAATAATAGGCATTGACTTCATCTGCGAGGTTTTCCACAAGCGCCCTGTCTCGCTGAGAAAGGCTGTTCAGAAAATGCTTTGTGAATTCCGGATAATCAATCGCCGCCGTTTCGGAGTTTTGCAGATACTTCCGGAGGAATTCCGCAAGTCCTTCGCTGATCCATTTGCTCTGCTTATATTCGTCCTTCAGATCCCCGAGGCCGTTTTTCAGCTCGCTGCGCATTGCGTCGGTCAGTTTCCCGGTAAGTCCGTATTCGCGGTTCAGCGCGTGTCCCAGCTCATGAGAGATTGTCGGCAGATCGTTTGTGATCTTCGTGCGGATGCCGTTGTCCAACTTGGAATACTGCCCGCGTACTCTGCCCCGCGCGTGCCCGGTCGTAATGTTGATCCCGAAATCATGCTCGATCCCGGCGATGATCTCACTCAGGGGTTTCGGGGTCTGCTTCTCGTCTCCGACGCGCGTCGCCGTCCATTCCGCGCTGTGATCGGCTGCGGCGTCTCCGGCCGAACGTTCCACCAGCTTTTCCACCCCATCGTCCGCAACGAATGCGCCCTGTTCATCCTTCGGATTCAGGATCGACATGATCTCGTCTTCTCTGGCGCGGAGATTGTCAAGCTCCTTCTGCTGTTCAAAAGGAGACTTTGCGATCTGCTCATACTTCGCAAGATCATTCTTTCGGTCGGACAAGCTGCGCTCCGTCTGCTCCAATCGCCCTTCAAACGTTTTCAGCACATTTTCCATCGAACGTACCGTGCCTTCAGCACTGTCCCGGTTGACAGCGAACGAATACGCGCCGGAGCCTTGCAGATACGCGCCGCCGTGGTTGTCCGCATACACGTCGAATCCGGCAAATTCGCCGATTTTCGCGCTGCTTGCCTCCGCCGTCATATCGATTCTCGAGGAAACCGCCTGATTGATCGCCTCGCCCGCATCTGCACGCTTCTTGTAATTCCGTCCAAGAATGGTTGCGCGGAACTTATCGCCGCCGGAATCCTGCCGTGCAGAAATGTCGGCTTTCAAATTGCCGCGGATCGTTTCAAACCGCCCGATGGTCTGCGGCAGCTCCATCACCTTCCGCTTAGCCTCCTGCACCTCCTTGATGTGCGAAGATGCAAGAGCTTCCAGCCGGTTTATTTTCTGCGAGATCTCATTCTGTTCCAGAATCAGTGGGTTGTCCGACGCAATCGCCGCGATTTCCGCCGCGCTGGCGGAGAAGTCGCCGTCGCCGTCTGCGGTTCTTCCGTTGTAATCGCCCGCAATGATCTGATGGATGAACGCGCCCTTGCGCTTCAGGTTGTCCCATTGACGGCTGTCAAAGGTTTTCTTCGTGATGTAGGTGTAGATCGACACTTCCGGGTTCGTGTTTCCCTGCCGGACAATTCTCCCCCGATTCTGTTCAATGTCACCGGGGCGTTCTGGCGCGTTCAGCTCATGCATGGCCACGGCTCGTTTCTGAATGTTCAATCCGGTTCCCATCGCCTGCGTCGAACCGATGAGGACGCGGATCGTTCCGTCGTTGACCATCTCCTGCATTTTTGATTTCGCGTTGTCCGTCTTGTAGCTCTGTGCATACGCGATCTCATTCTCCGGAATTCCGCCCTTGACCAGCAGATCTTTGATGTCACGATAAAGGAAAATGCCGTTCTTTTCGTCCTGCCCGCCGGGGACGCCACGATCACAGAAAATAAGCTGCGTTCCCCGGTTCCCTTCGCTGGCCCGGTATTCCTTGAGTACATTGTCCACGCATTTCAGAATCTTGCCGCCCTCTTCATAGCCGAGCTTCGGGTCGATCATGCGCTGCGTGTAGCTCATTTTTTTCCCGTCGCCGTAGACCTTCAGGATGTTGTCGTCCTTCACGTCCACACGGCCTGTGCGGATATTGTCCGCTCGCTTGCCGATCTCGCTGAGATATTCCGTCTGTGCCTCGGAAGGGTCGCACTCCACCACAATGGGGCCACCGGTTCTGACTTTCGGCAGCTTCAACCCCGGTGCCTGCGTCACAACGTCGGCAAAGCTGCGGAAAAGCTGCTGCAATTCGCCGAGGTTCCGATACCGGCTCATGGACTGCTTCGTCTCATAACCGTCTCCGCCGGCCTTCATCTTGTTAATGTCGACCACTTCGCCAAACTCGCTGGCCCATGCGTCAAAGCCGTTGATGCCCTTCTGCTTCAGAAGATCGCCCTGTAGATATTTCTGCATGGCATACATTTCAACCACAGAGTTCATAACCGGCGTCGCTGTTCCGAACACAACACCACGTCCGCCGTTCAGCCCTTGCAGATACTGAACCTTCATATAGAGATCATTGGCCCGTTTGCTGCCCTCTTTGTTGCCGAGGTCTGCCACGTCGGACATTTGCGTTGTGTAGAACAGGTTCTTGAAGTTGTGCGCCTCATCTACAAACAGACTGTCCACGCCGAGGCTTTCAAAATCAATGTTGTCCTCGTCCCGCGCCACATCGCCGAGCTTTTTGATATTCGCTTCCAGCTCTGCACGCTTTTTCGCCAGCTGCTTTACCGTGAAGTTCTTTCCGGCCTGCTGTTTCTTGGCCTCCTCCTGTGCTGCAATGATCTGGTCGACCTGTTCCTGATAATACCTCGCCTGCGCTTGTTTGGAGAGCGGAATCCGTTCAAAATGCTCATATGTGATGATGACCGCATCATAATCCCCGGTCGCGACCTTATTCGCGAAGGTTTTCCGGTTGGCCGGGGTGAAGTCATTTTCTGCCGGAACCAGCAGCTTCGCAGCCGGGTAGTAGCTTCTAAACTCCCTCTCCCACTGTCCAAGCAAATTCTTCGGGACAATGATCATCGGCTTTTTTACCGCGCCGATCTGCCGCAGCTTCATTGCCGCCGAGGCCATTTCAAGCGTCTTGCCCGCGCCGGTTCCATGCGCAAGGAGCGTATTGCCGCCGGACATGATGATCCGCTGCACCGCATTTGCCTGATGCTCCCGCAGCGTAAAGCCTGCGGACAGGCCGTCGATCTTCAGCTCCGAGCCGTCATAATTGGGGATCGCCATACAGTTGAAGAGATCATTGTAAAGCGGCCCATATTCTTTGATCCGGTTCTCGTCGCTCCACATCCATTCCTGGAATTTTGAAAGGATCTTGTTCTTCTTTTCCTTGACGGCAATCGTCGCCTTTGGATTCAATACGGCTTTCTGGTCCTTGCCGTGCGGATAGTAGACCTTGAGATCCTTGCTGTTGAGCGCCGCTTCAAAAATCTGCACAAAGGTCTTTCCCTCTGCGCCATATTCTGTGGAGTCCGCCGAGTTTCCGCGAAGGTATCTCCCGTTTGCGCCATAGTCCACCTTGTATGTCCCCGTGATTGGACTGTACGTCACATCGATTGCGCTTCTCCAGCCGCTATTCCTGCTGCCAAGGATTTCAGCGGCAAAATCAGCATATACACGCGGCGGAATCCACGTCGCGCCCGGCCGGACGGAAATATCCTGTGCAGGAATATCCGCCGGTACGACCTTCTCCAGTGCCTTTACGTTTGCCTCATACGCCGGGTCGATGTTCGCCAGACCGCGCGCCTCTTTCAGCTTTGCCCGAACATTGCCGGAAAGATACATCTGCGCCGGCTGCCAGCTCTCGTCCGCCTGCTTATAGGCCAGACCCTGCGCCGCAAGCTGCCGCTCCACGGCCTTCTCGTCCGTTCCCATAAGCCGTGCAATCATCGGAATATCCACGCCGCCAGTCTCGTTGATCGACGCCGCAATGCCGTCCGCAGCCGTGTCAACGTGGCTTACGATCTCGTGTGGTGTGATGGTGTTCTTTGTAAAGATCGCGGCCTTTTCCGCTGTCTTGGCTTTTGCATCGTAGTTTTCCAGTGCAAGGATGAACGGCGCATCTGCGTCCTGCTGGATGATTTTTTTGTTTGCCGGTTTGTTCATCGGGCCGTTTTTCTGTACGAAATTATCGTACACTTCGTTCAGTTTTGCCCGCGCTGCCTCGATCTGCTCCGCCGGGGCGTTGTCAAATTGAAGGGTCAGCAGTTCCCGCCCGGTATCCCGAAGAGAGATCGCGCCCTGAAGCACTTCCGCCTGTTTTGCGCTCAGATCCAGCTGCACCAGCTCGCCGTCCTGATTCTGATACAGCTTTCCGCCCTCAGAAACAAAGCTTCCGTTCTTCGCCTTGCTTTTGGCCGAGCGGATTTCTTTGCGGACTTCCGCCTGAATTTCAGCCTGCGTCGGATTCGCCGTGTAGTCCATGCGTCCGGTGATCTGCGAGAATGCTTTTTCGATCTGCTTCCCGAGGTTTCCCGGCTTCGCTTTCACGGTCAGTCCGTTCGCGCGATACATCGTCCCGGACTTCTCTACCGTGCCGAGCACCATTTCCGGGTGGTTCCGGAAATATCCGTTCGTCTGCTCCCAAATGCCCTTATCCTGATGATAATAGTCCACGTCACGGAATGTCTCTCCGGCGTATGCTGTTCCGGCCGGGCGCTTCTTAAACACCAGAATATCCGTCACAACGTCCGTTCCGGCATTGGCCTTGAACGCAGTGTCCGGCAGACGGATCGCGCCGAGCAGGTCGGCCCGCTGCATCATGTACTCGCGCACGGAGCTGTCTCTTGCATCCATCGTATAGCGCGACGTGATAAAGCACAGTACGCCGCCCGGACGCACCTTATCAATGGACTTTGCGAAGAAATAGTTGTGAATGGAGTTTGTCACGGCCTTTGGATAGGCTTTGTCGAAGATCGCATAGTTCCCGAACGGCACATTGCCAATGGCGAGATCCATGTAGTTGTCCGGGATCACCGCCGTTTCAAATCCCTGAACCATGACCTTCGCGTTCGGATAAAGCGCCTTTGCAATGTTGCCGGTCACTTCATCCAGTTCCACCATCGTCAGGCTTTTCACATTCGGCAAAAGGGAAGCGGGCATGGCCCCGGCAAAATTGCCGACGCCGCACGACGGTTCCAGCACACGGCCACCCGTAAAGCCAAGCGATTCAAGCCCGTGATACATCGCGCGGATCACTTCCACAGACGTGAAATGCGCGTTCGTCGTGGACTGCATCGCGGCTTTCCATTCCGATTCGCTGAGCAATCCCTTCAGTTGCCGGTACTCCTTTGCCCAATCTTCCTTGTGGCTGTCAAAGGCGTTCGGAATTCCGCCCCATCCAACATACCGCGCAAGCACCGCCTGTTCCTCCGGCGTCGCCATACGGTTTTCGCTCATCACCGCACGAAGCGTCTGAATGGCTGCAACATTGGATTTATAGCGGGCCTTTTCGCCGTTCGGCAGCTTCAATCCCTCTTCCGGAATGACGTAGTTCGTGCCCTTCGGAGATACGGAATCTGCCGTCTTCTCCCTGATCTCCCGCTGAACCGTCGCCGAAAGGTCTGCGCTTGGCTTCTTTGCCGTTTCCGGCGTCAGTACGCCATCATTTCCTTCGCCCGTGCGATGTTCTCCGGGTTCTTCCGATACTGTTCGAACGGAATCTCCCGCTCCGCCCCGCTCTGTGACATGAACCACTGATACCGGAGTTCCTCTTCGAGACGTTCCTTGTACTCCTCGCTGTCCTCGTCCACTTCCGGTTGCAGGCTGTAAATGTCCTCCTTCACGAACTCCCACGCCTGATCCTGTGCCAGCCCCTGTTTCATCAGGTCTTCCTGCATCTCGGCCAGCCGTTCTCCCTTCTGCTGCAACAGCGGGAGCAGTTCGCCTTCCTCCTTCAGGCTTTTGCACATCTTCGGCAGAAACTCCGCCCAGTAGTCCGCCGTCACCTGTCCCGGATACGGAAGACTCTGGTACTCCCTGTCTGTCAGAAACGCTCTGTACTTCATTGCTCGTTCCTCCTGTCAAAAGTTTGTTATTTCCAGCTACCGCAAGAATGTCTTCAACAGCTTCCTGCCGCGAAGTGTATGCAGGGCTTGTGTATGTCAGCTTCCGTGCGTTTTCCACGGGAACCGCGCCGACCGTCTCCGTCCTTCCCGTGATCGTCCCGATCCACTGTCCGTCACCGCGATCCTGAATCCGGAAGCGGTAATTGTCCGTGTTGGCCGTGTTCACGCTTTCAAGCAGGGAAGAGACATATTCAACGCTGTTTTTATCCTCAGTATACGCTGTTTCTCCCGTTTCTGCAACTGTGCGCTTTTCTACATCTTCCATAACCCTGTTGATAAACGGATCATTTTTTCGCAGCTCCGGATTTACCGTTTCTCCGTTCTCAATGCCACGCTCTGCAAGTTCTGCGCGTACCGCTTTCGGGTCGATGTTCAGCCATTCTTCCTGCGGCTCCATATCGTTCTTCCCGGCCACTTCCGCCGCGTACTTCTGCCACGGCGCTAGCGTTTTCGTTTCGGGAAGGTCATTCCCGGCACGTGCCGCATTGTAGACCTTCACGAACTCCCCGGCGTATTCTGCCGTGTCCATCTTCCCATCGTAGGCGTTGAAGATCGCTTTCTGCCCGCTCGCGCCGAGCGTCTTGGCGATTGACTCCATTGATGCGGCTTCCGTTGTGCGCGTTTTCGCGGGTGCTGCGGCCTTCTTTGCCGTCTTCGGCGGTTCCTGCTTTGGCGTGGATGCTTCTCTGCCCGTGGGTTTGAGTGTTTCGGCCTGCGCTGCGTCCTGTGCGGGTGTCTGCGCGGTGTTCTGCTTCGGGGCGACCGTTTCCGTGGGCGCGGCGTTCTGCCCGCCTGACGGCGCAGACGCGGCCTCCTGCTGCATTTCCGTCGCCGCTCTCACAAGTGCATCCGCAGTTTTTGCGTCCAGTCCCCGCGCCTGAAGATTCTGACTTATAGACTGTGCCGCGCCCGCCGCCGCGTCTCCGACCGTCATGGGCAGCGGCGTGTCCGCCTGAATCACGCCCTGCGTGATCGCGGTCTGAAGGCCGTTTGCGACCTCCTGCGTCAGGTTCGGGTCGACCGGCGGCTGTGCCGGCGCACTCGGGATCTGTCCGGTCGTGCCGCCCGGAAGCGCGGTCTTGGGCTGCATGGCGTCGGCTGCTGCCTGATAGCCATTCAGATAGTTGTTTGCCCAATCCTCAATCGCATCCAGCGCAGAGTTGAGGTTGTTGACGGCCTTCTGCTGGCCCGCGATGTAATATTCGCCCGTCGCCGCGCGGAGGTTCTGCGTCTGCTGTAGAATGAGCTGCACGCGCTGGGCCTTTGCCTCCGGCGTCATGTTCTCCGTCCCCGCCGCCATCGCCTGATAGCTGGCCTCGATCTGGTTATAGGCTTGCTGCATCCGCGCTTTCTGCGCGTTCGTCGTCTCATAGGTCGAAATCGCGCTGCTGAGTGCGCTGAACAGGAAGGACGTCACAAGCCCTTCGGCGATCTCCTGCCGGGTCGGCTTTTTGTCCGCCGCCGCATACCCGATTGCCTGATTGACCGTCGCATTGCTCATGCCGCTGGCCGTCTGCCGCACGAACTCGAAGAACGGTGTCATAAGGCCATTCTTGCGCAGAACGTTTGCCAGCCCAGATCCGACAAGTTCTCCCGCGATGTTGCCCGCAGCGCCCTGTGCGCCGCTCACGGCGATGCTCTTCAAATAATCGCCGCCGCTGATATCTCCGCTTGCCGCCGCGCCGGAATTCTGGATTGCGTTTACCCCCGCAAAGGTCAGCGAGCCGCGCGCCACGTTGAACCAGAAGCTGCCGGTCTTCAATCCTGTTGCGGCCAGCCCCGCGCCCGCCGCTTTTCCGACGCCGCTCATCAGAGCCAGAGAACCGGCAATCCGCGCACCGCTCGCCAGATACGGGTGTTCCGACTGCGCATAGGCATAGTTCTGCTTCTGCTCCGCCCATCTGTCATACGCCTCGTCCGCCATTTCCGTGGAGGTATGAAGCAGCACGTCGCCAAGCGCCTCAAACCCCAGCCCCTGCATCAGGCCGCTTGTGACAGCTTCCTGTCCGGAGTAAAGCCGCGTATAGAGCGCGTTGTAGATCTGCTCCCACTGCCGGGCAGATTCCTTGTCGTTTTTGCGCACAGCTTCCTGATACGGCGCAAATGCCCAGACGTTTCTCTCTGCGCTCAGAAGTCCCGTCCCGCCGCTCTGCGTTCCAATGGCTTCCTTCGCCTCCTGCTCCTGCTCCTTTGTCCACGTCCCGTAGACGCTCGCCAGTGCCGCCAGACGCTGCTTGTAATTTCCGACATTCTCCGCTGTGTACGCTTCCGGGCGCTCCGATTTCTGATATGTCTGATAGACCTTGTACTGGTTCGCGTCCATCTGATACTGCCGGTCGACCTCGGCCTTCCGCTCCTTCAGCTTGGAGATGGCGTCCTCTGCGTCATTCTCTTCCTGCCGGAACGCGCGGATCGGGGAGAGTGCGCGCCCGATCTTCTCCCACAGGCTGGTGTTCTTGCGCCGTTCCTCTTCCTGCTGCGTCAGCGCGTCGATCTGCTTCTGGAGGTCTTCGGACTGCCTGCCCAGAATCTGCTGCCGCCGCATTTCCTCTGTTTCGTTCTCCAGCTTCGGCAGGGAGGCACGCTCCTTCGCCGCTTCTTCCCGTGCCGCTCTGTCCGGGTCAATGTTTCGTGGGTTCTCCAGAAAATGTTTCTCGCTTTCCGTCAGCCGCTTTCCGCTCATCTGCTGCCGGGCGAGTTCCTGCCGATACTTTGCATCTTCATAGTTCTGATACGCCGCGTTCTTGGCCGCTCCGGACGAACTGTAACGGCGGTAATTGTCAAAAGCCTGTGCCGCTGCGTTGACCTGTTCCTGATAGTGCCGGTTCGTGTCACGGCGCTGCGCGTTCACCTGCGCGGAGTACCTTTCAGCCGCGAACTGGTCATAGTTCCGATCTTCCGCGTTATATTTCCGCACCTGAAGGGTCTGCGGGAAGCTGCTGGACTGCTCATATTCGCGCAGCGCGTCAGCCCCGCTCCGCTTCCACTTTCCTCCGGCCTCAGACGTGCTTCTTTCATTCAGTGGTGTTACGCCGATGCTTCCGACATAGTTGCTGGACTGTTCATATTCCCGCAGAGCATCCGCGCCGCTCCGTTTCCACTTTGCCATAGTGCCTCCTTATTCCAACGGAATTCCAAATCCTGCATCGTTCAGGATGCTCGCCAATTCGTTATACTGCTTTTTGCCCTTCGAATTGCCAAGATTGAGCTGATGGACAATGCCCTGAAACAGTTCATACGCCTTGTCTTTCCGTCCCAATGCGATCCACTCATACATGCCGCGCTTCAGCTGGTCATAGGTCTTCGACTGGATGCCGCCCGCGCCGCCTCTGTTGTAGGTGTTGTCAATATAGCCCTTGCCGGTTTGCCGCGTTGTTTCTTCTTCGCTGCCGCCGCTTCCGCCTCTTCCGCCTCTTCCGCCAGAACCGCCGGAGCCGCCGGAAGGCTGATTCGCG
This sequence comes from Clostridiales bacterium, assembly GCA_003516765.1. Classification (GTDB taxonomy): domain Bacteria; phylum Bacillota; class Clostridia; order Oscillospirales; family Oscillospiraceae; genus CAG-170. The sequence goes on from DPCD01000013.1 coordinate 11,286, forward strand.
TAGTACGCCTCGTAGGTTTTCAGCTCTGCGGGTGTCAAGCCGGAACGTGCGATCAGGGTCGCATCGAGATCGGCCAGCTTTCCGCCGGCCTTTAAGAAGTTCTGCACACGATCCAGCGCGTCGCCCTGCGCCGCCGTCTCCATCGAATACTGCGTGCTCTGCTGGTTGGCCGCGAGGCCGAGGTTGTTCGCAATCTGGTTGTAGCGGTCAGAATACACGCCGTAATCAAATTTCCGGTCTGTGTTGTACTGGCCGAGCGCGTCAATGTACTTCGCATAGTCCAGCTGTTCCTGCCCCTGAAGCGCGCTGATCTTGCTCTGCTGCAAGCTCGCGTCGTCCAGATACTTCTGATAGGCCAGCCGTTCCAGCTCCGGGATCTTGTCGGCAATCTGAGAAGCGTAGTAATTCTGTGCCTGTGCCGCCGCACTCGCCGCATAGCTCGACGGAATCCCGCCGGACGCCGCCGCAGCTTCCGCAAGCGCATCCTGTGTGGCCCTCTGGCCCTCTCGCTGGTATTGCTTCCGGTAATTCGCGTATAGCGGGTCGTTTTTGTAATCGTAGCTGAATTTTCCCCGGTTCACATACTGCTGCAAGAGGTCATTGATCTGCTGGTCATACCGGTTGGAATACGTCGGCTTTTCCCGCGTATCCTGAAACGGGCCATAGCCGTTGATCTGATCCCACAGCGCATTGATTGTGTCGTTCCACTGGTTGGTCTGCTGGGTGTAGCTGATCTTGTTATACTGGCTGCCGTTTCCGCCGCCGGAATAGCCGTACTTGCTGCGGATACCTTCCACGAAATCATGTGCGCTTTTCATGTCGGTCTGGCCGGTGCGATAGGCTTCTCTGGCCTGTGCCGCCGCGCGCAGCTCATCGTCTGTAAAATGCTGCTGGTCAAAGGTGCTCCCGCCGTATTGACTGCGGTCGATCAGCGCCTGTTCGTCATATTGTTTCAGTCTTGCCATAGTTCGCCTCCTTATAATTCGCTGCCGATGTAGCTCTCGCGCACCAGCGAATAAAGCCGCCATACGCCGGTTCCTTCAAGCTTAATTTTGAAATGGTCGCATCTGCGGGGCAGGGTAGAGAGGTAATAGCTCCGCTTCGCAGTTGCCGTCAGCTTCTTCACCAAGACCCACGTCCCATTGCTGTCAAACTGCTGGGAAAGGCTCAGTTCCGCCCCGGCCTCCAGCTCTACGCGGATCTGCACCTTCCCGTGTCCCTTTTTATTCGGACTGCTCTCAATGAAATCCCCAAACTCCACCATAGCAGAAACGGAATCCTCTTTCACCCCCGTCGCGGAGATCGGATTTCCGCATACCCAGAGTTTCCCGCCCGCCGCCATGTAAAGCTCGCCGCCGCTCCATTCAAAGCCTTGCGCCTCTGTGCCGTCCTCGGCGTTCCACATGCTCTTTTCCGTGTCATACACGAAGATGCGCCAGCCGTCAGAGCCTTTCATGCTGACGTAGTATTTCCGCCCGTCAGAGCCGCCCACGGCGTTCTGATACCGGTCTGTGCCGAACGCGGCGGAAATGTTCTGCGGTATTCCGCCCGAATAGGCCACGATCCCCGCGCGGGACAGATAGAACAACGTCTCCCCAGCGACCGCGAGACTCCGTCCGCTGCCCTTCGCCACGCCAAGATTTGCGCTCCCCATCACCTGAAAGTTGCTCGGCTTCGAGCCGTAGACCTTGTAGATGGATTCCTCCTTGAAGAAGCAGGGATAGCCGAGATAGCTCACACATCCTGTGAAATCACCCTCGCTGCCCACGCTCGCCGCGTAGGAATCCGAGGCCAGTCCGTCAAACACGTTCCAGTTCCTCACGTCACCCAGCTTCGAGGCGTAGATCGTGTTTCCCTTGCAGCCCCACAGCCGGTTTTCGTTCTCGCAGAGGAACTCCAAATCCGGCATTTCGCGCTTGAAGCTCAACGTTTCCGTGTCGCCATTTTCAGCAATGGTGAACGTGTTTTCATAGAACCGCAGCTCATGCCCGTCCACCTCCCGGACGACCAGATAGACGCCCTCGCCGGTGTTGTTCTCCGGATGCTTTGTCGCACCTGTGATGGAGATCGCATCCCCGGCCTTGAAGTAATTCTCGAAGTTTACGCTGTCACACACAATGGTGTTTGCGTCGGCGGCCTCGCCGCCATACGTTCCGTTTTTGATGGTGCATGCCTTGTTCAACACGCTCTGCTCAATGTTCCCGTGGCTCCCGTCGAGGCGGTTGTACCACACCTTGTCCGGCAAAATCACCAGATAGGCCCCAAGGTTCGCCATGACCTTCTCCGTGTCTGAAAGACCGGTCACCTTTGCTGCTCCGTCAAGATAGAGCGTCGTCCCATCCACATAGTAAAGTCCGTCGTGGGCGTACATCCCATGAAACGCTGTCAAAGTCCTCCGCAGATACCGGGCCTTTCTGGGGGAGAGGATCGGGAAGAGATCGCTCGTCATGTTCTTCTCGTCCCAGATCGTCCCGTCGCCATAGCCTAAATTGTGGTTATATCCGCCAAACTGCACCGTCGAAAACTTCTTGATGCCGTCCGCATAGCTCATTGCCGGTAGTGTAAAGCTCATGTTCCCACCTTCGTTCCATAGAATTGATAGGTTCCTGTGCTGAAATTAAACATAATTCCGCACGTCTTTGCCTCGTTTCCAACCCACATCAGGTTGCTTCCATCGTAAATCTTCTGAACAACTGCCGGGTTCGTGTTGCCGAGGATAACAGAATAGTTGTCCGCTCCGTATGTCTGCCCAATCACGGCCTTCATCATACCGTTGATCCACACTTCGAGGCCATTCGCCCCAATCGCCATGTAGTTGTTGATGTCCGATGACATGACGATCCGGTCGCCCGCCAAGAAGGTTTGTCCGTACCCGGTCGTGACGGTCACGCCGTTCACCTTCTGACTCACCGTAGAAACGGCCCCTTCGGCGTTTGCAACGCGGGTCTCCAATCCGCTGGCCGTCTGGCTCAGGCTTGAAATGCTCCCCTCTGCATTGCTCACGCGGGAAGAAAGACCATTTGCGGTCTGCTGAAGGGAAGAGATATTCCCTTCGGCGCTGGACACTCTGGAAGAAAGGCCGTTTGCGGTCTGCTGCAAGGACGAGATATTGCCCTCAGCATTCCCGACGCGGCTGCTCAACCCCTGCGCCGTCTGCTCCAGCTGCGAAATATTGCCCTCGTTGCTGCTCACGCGGGAGGCGAGGCCCGCCGCCGTAACCTGAAGCTCTGCGAGATTCCCGTCCGTGTCAGAGAGCTGCTTCAAAATCGGCTGCGAGATCGCGTCCTGAATCTCTTTCAGTCCTTCGGTGTTGAAGTTCCCGGCGTCGAGGTTGTTCAGCGTATACCGCAGCTGTTCCAGCAGCATATAGAGGTAATTTCGGATCGTCCTGATCTGCTCTGCGGGGCTTTCCTGCCCCGCAAAGTTTGGAAACTGCGTGTCCGCGCTCAGAATATTCCCCGGCATATCAGCTCAACCCCAATCTGAATAACGCATAGGCCACAAGCCCGCCCGCCAGAGCCGTCAGAATGGTCTTGACCAGCGCTTCCCACTTGCTTCCCGGCACGGCCTTTAATTCCTTGACGTCCGTCTTGATCTCCTGCACGGTGCTCTCAATGGTATCCTGCTTCGTGGCGAGGACTTCGACCGACGTCGCCAGCGTGTGCAGCGCCCGGTTGTCCTCCTCTAAGTCGTTGATGCGGTGCGTGTTGCTCTTGCTGCGGGCCTCGATTTCGGCGATCTTTGCCTGAATTCCATCGTCCATCTCTTACTTCCTTTCCCGGTATTTTTATGTCTGTTCCTGCCAACCAGCCGGATATGCTGTGGGTGAATACACGTTCGCGTCAATCAGGCTAATATAATGCTTGCCCTCAAACGTCACCTTGTCGCCCTTCTTGTAGGCGTCGTGCGCACCAGTCGGTTGCACGAATTCTGGCCATTCATCCAGTGAAACGACCACAAACAGCGCCGGTGTAATGTCCGGTGTCCAGTCTGCTTGTGAGGTATGCGCCTGAACCACACGATATAGCACATTCTTATATTGCAGCCGCTCATCAACCGCATAAGCACGGCCTGTCACCCATTGAGGAAACAGCTCTACTGCTTGTAGCGCATCCTCATCGGGTAGGCTCACAGACGCTTTTTCAATATAGGGACGTAGTGCTCTGGCCCTTTCTGTATAGCTCG
>DPCD01000013.1:15682-17024 GCA_003516765.1 Clostridiales bacterium
TCCCCAAGTAAAATTTTCGCCGCTGTTTCTGCATCCGTCAGCGGCATTGCCGCACCCATCTCTTCATAGCTGCCCTCTGGTTCTGTGCCTTTCAGCAGCTTGCCCGCCAGCCGAAACACCGTGTCAGAAAGTGCCTGATACTCCTTCCCGTCCTCGTCGGTCAGCGTCACGGCCATCTTCGCACAAAAGCCCTCGGCCTCCGCTTCCCCGCACGGCACATAACATCCGTTGCTGTGCAGTCGGATGAGCACAATGCTGTCCGCATACCCGGCAAACGCACCCTCTTTTTTTACTGCATACATGGCATCACCCCGAATTTCTCTTGATAGATTTTTTCCAATCGCTCTGTGCTGGCCGTCCGCAGCCGATTCTTCCAGTAGCCGTTTTCCTGTCCCGGCCATAGCTCATCTACAAAGTCCTCGCCGCATCCATGCTTCTCATACCATCTGTAGAGCTTTTCCAACATCGCTTGCCGTCTCTGCCCCTCGTCGGTGTTGGGACGGAAGTGCTCCCAACCGTTTTCACTTGTTACACAGCAAATCTGCTTGCCGTTGAGATAGAGGAATTTTTCACGCTCCTGCAAAATCGTGCCGAACGGAATATTGATCTCCCCGGAAATGCTTTTTCCTTTGAACCGTTTGTATGTGATGTAGTCCATAATGCCTCCCTATACACAAAAACCTGGGGCAAAACCTTCCGAGTAGCCTGCGAATTGAGTATCAACCGTCCCATCAACCTTCACACTTACGAAATAGGCTTGGTACGCGGAAGAGCGCAACCACACAATGACGGCTGTGCTTGTCGCACCGTGATTGTACTTGATTTTGCTGTTGCCCGCGCTGTAATATGCGTATTGAGCTTGTTTGTTTTTCTCATCCACGTTACTGTATTTTTTTGCCCCGAATACTTCATATTCAGACAGGAGGAAAAAGTAATCTGTCGTTGCCGTTACCGCAGTCTCGGCGTAGCTATTACCTATGTTATTCGTGTACTTCGTGACGGATTTCAGAACGGCGCGGAGTGCTGCCGGGATGACAGCAAGAATCGTGCCGGAATAGCTTGTCAGGCTTGTACCGCAAATCGCAGTACGCATTTGCGAGCTTTCCCACCCGCCATTGTTCGTGTTGCTGGTGTTCATTCTGAATCCGCCGCCCATGTTATTATAGGCGTAGTCACAGAGGGCAACATCCGTACCACCGGACAGTGCGGTTTTGCCCAGCTGGAAGTGAATGCGGTTTTGGCCTTCAAGCTCGGCATTGTGATTAAACCCCAGAATGAATGCGTAGATCGTATAGTTTGACAGCGTCAACGTGCCAACTGTGCCGTTCAGCGTGACCGCCTT
>DPCD01000013.1:17232-17859 GCA_003516765.1 Clostridiales bacterium
GTGCCGTTCAGCGTGACCGCCTTTCGGTCGCCGATACTCCAATAGTTCGCGCCCTCACCCTTGTCGGATATTTTTTTGATGGTCGCCCAGTCGTTATCATTCAGCACAGCCGAAACAAAAGAGAGCGTAACCGCGTAACGATCCGTAAAAGTGACGCTTTTCGTACCGGACGTTTGCCCATTGTGTGTCGCCTTTACGCTCCATGTACCGGCCTCCGGAACAGTCAGCGTACACGTTCCATTGACCGATGTGCCGCTCACGACCTTGCTTCCTTTCGTGGCGGTAACAGTTGCGCCAGATGTCACAGACACGACGATTTGTAGCTCCGTGCCGGTCTGAATGGCCTGAATGGCGGAGATAAAACCGGATGGGAATTGCAGATCGGCGCTGGTGTTGCCCTTTGTCCGGATCGCGTCCGCGACCTGCGTCAGCTTCGAATCTAGCGACGCAGAATCAACGACCTTGTCGTATGCCATCAGTACGCACCTCCGCTCCACGTCGGCAGCGCCGCCAGCACGTCATTGACCATGCTCGTCTGATCCGCCGCCGTCCAGTAATCCGTCCCCTTCGCCGGCGTCTTGCCAGCTGGGCCTTGCGGGCCGGTCGCGCCGGGTTCGCCCTGCGGCC
>DPCD01000190.1:0-231 GCA_003516765.1 Clostridiales bacterium
GCTCTGCAAAAATCCTTGCGGGGGGACTGCGGTGGGGATGGGGTCCCCATCGCAGTCGGCAGAGGCACCGCCCGCGCAAAGAAATTTCCAGAGGAAATTTGCTTTGCGCCGCGTCGGGTCTTCCAAGTTTGTCGTACCCCCGACTAGAAAGCGCTCAATAGTACGTAACAATGCCCGACTGGTCACATGTCCGTGTCGGGCAGCCCCAGGGTGCCAGAGGGACCGCGGTCC
>DPCD01000190.1:428-6892 GCA_003516765.1 Clostridiales bacterium
ACCCCTTCCAAGGGGTTCCTTTGGGCAACTTCTTCGCGGAGGCTCGACACCGCGCTTCTTTTCGCAGATAAGAAGCGTGGGGTCGAATCTACCAGGCTGGCAGGGTACTGCCAGTTGAAACTGGCGCCTGCCGCCACGCTCGGCAGTAAAAAAGCCTCGCTGCCGCACCCGGCAGCAAAAAACCTGTTTTCCCCTCTTGACACTCCCACTGTGTCAGGCTTTACAATACCTGTGGATCCAAAAATGAACTGCATGGAGGGTACCGCCTTGCTGAAAATCGGAGATTTTTCCAAGCTGTCCAGAATCAGCGTCCGCATGCTCCGGCATTACGACGAGATTGGGCTGCTGCGCCCGGTCTACGTCGACCGGTTCACCGACTACCGCTACTATGACGAGCACCAGCTGCCAACCGTCGGGCGCATCACAGCGCTCAAGGACATGGGCTTTCATCTGGCGGAAATCGGACAATTGCTGGAGCTGTATGACGACAAGGACGCACTCGACGCGCATCTTGCCGCGCAGCAGCAGCAGTTGGAGCTGCTTGCCGCAGACACCGCGCAGCGCCTTCGTCTGATTGCGGCAGCGAGGAACCGCTTACGAAAGGACGAACCTATGAAGTACAATGTCACACTGAAAACGCTTCCCGAACGCTACTGCGCCACGGTGCGCATGACCATTCCCCGTTATGAGGACGAGGGCATGGTATGGGGTGTTCTGTGCCGTGAAACCGCTGCGATGGCGCTGGTCCCTGGCGACCCCTGCTACTGCGCGGTCGAATTTCTCGACAACGAATTCAAAGAGCAGAACGTCGAGATTATGGCGTCCAAATCCGTAAAGGGCACATATCCGGATACCGAGCACGTGAAGTTCCGGACGCTTCCCGCTGTGACCTACGCCGGCTGCACGTTCAAGGGCAGCTACGCGCAGATCAACGACGTTGTCGCCGCCGTCAGCGCGTGGGTGGAGGACAACGGCTACGACTACGCCGGTCCCATGTTCGATATCTACCACGTCAGCCCGCACGAGACGCAGAACCCAGACGAGTTTGTCACCGAGGTCTGCTGCCCGGTCAAAAAGAAGTAACGCCGCAAAAAGCTGCCGCAGACGAAACACCGTCTGCGGCAGCTTTTGATTTTACAGGTCTTTTGCCAGCTCCTCCGGAAGCGTCTGCCTGCACAGCGCCTTGTATCGCGCGCTGCCGGGCAAAAACGCCTGCGCGCCGGGAAGGTGCCCCAGCTGCGTCAGGAAGACGAGAAGCTCATGCCCCGCGCCGAAGGTATCGTACACAAAGCCCATGGCGTTGTCCAGCTGCGCGCTGCACGAAGATTCCTGCTGCAAAAGCGCCTGCCGGCAGCGCTCGGCTTCCTGCCGCAATGCCGCCAGATCGTCTGCATCGTCCAGCAGCGCGTGAAGCCTTGCTGCAAGGTGCCGCTCCCGCGCCTGCTCGCCGGGCGGCAGCACACCCAGCTCCTGTCTCAGCTGCACCGCCTTTTCACGCCTGGAGAGATTCTCCTTTGCCGCGCGAAGCGGGTCTGCTTCCTGCTGCAAGGCAGACACGAAGCTCTCCAGACTGCCGCAAAGCGCCGCGCTTTGCCGGTAATCCTCCAGTTCCCGCCGGACGGCATGCAGCAGAAATTCGACCGCTGCCAGCCGCCCGTCGAAAGACAGCTCCTGCAGCTCCGGCGCGCAGCCGCTCTGCCTGCCGGACAAAATCGGCGCAAGCGCCAGCTTTTCCCGCCAACCGGAATAGAGCCGGAAGAACGCCTCAAACGACGCGGCAATCTCCGCGTGCTGCAAAAATTCTCCGAACAGCGCGCCGGTTATCGCAAAGCCCAGCCGCTCATAGCTGCAAAGCGTCTGGGACAAATCCTCCCAGCCGCGTGCGGTTACAAAGCTTCTTCCGCGGACAGTTCGCTCGACACGGTAAAAATGCTCCGGGTTCAGCTCCAGATAGGAAAGGACCGCCGGGTGAAGCCCCTTCGCGTGCGCGTAGTCGCGCCAGACGGGGTAGTTTTCCGAAATTTCGAGCAGCCGAACCCGGTCCATCGTGACCGTGTCGAAGCTTCTTGCCGACTCGTTGTACGCCGGCGGATTGCCTGCCGCGGCAATGACCCAGCCCTCGGGGAGCTTATGGGTTCCAAACTGCTTGCTCTGCAGCAGCTGCAGCATCGCGGGCATCAGCGTTTCCGACACGCAGTTGATTTCGTCCAGAAACAAAATGCCGGTCCGGATGCCCGTCTGTTCCATCCGCTCATAGACGCTTGCCAGAATCTCGCTCATGGTATACTCGGTGGCGGAATACGGTTTTCCGCCGAAGTTTTTTTCGCGGATCAGCGGCAGCCCCAGCGCGCTCTGGCGCGTGTGGTGGGTCATGGTGTAGGACACCAGATTGATCCCCAGCTCCTGCGCCAGCTGATAGAATACCGCCGTCTTGCCGACGCCCGGAGGTCCCATAAGAAGAAGCGGCCGCTGATGCATGAGCGGCATGCAGAGCGCGCCATCCGGCGTTCGTTCGGTATAGGCAAGCACCGTGCGCCTGATTTCTTCCTTCGCCTGTTTTATATCCATCCTTCGTCCCTCCCGGGCTTGTCCGCGTCCAGCACGAGCCGTATCGCCCAGCGCGGAATGTTGATATCGTCGTAGCGGTAGCGCAGCATCACGAACGCGACGGGGTAGGCAGGCTCGCGCTCGGGAAACACGCCGTAGCCGTCGGTAAAATACAGAACGCCGCCCAGATGCGGCAGCTCTCCGCACGCGACCAGCTCGTCGATGCGCCGCAGCGCCGGGCGAAAATCCGTGCCTCCGCCGCCATACAGCTCCAGATGGTCCAGATACCACTGAAATTCTTCGAGATTTGTCACCAAGGTATCCTGCTGCACCTCGCAGTCGCATTGCAGGATGTGCAGGTGGAACCGGTCGAAAAACAGCCGCTCACGCAGCAGAATATCATGGACCGCACGCAAGAACCAGCCGGTCAGCCCGCGCGAGCAGGACGCCGACGTGTCAATCACAATCGCAAGCTCCCGGAGCTTCCGCTCCTCGGAATATTCCAGCGGCTCTATAAGCGCCACACCGTCGTAATGCTCCATGCCGTAGGCGTACCACGAATAGGAAAAATCCATGTCGCTGACGTGCCGGTTCTCCCGCAGAACCGAAAACGCCCGCAGGAGCCCTGCAAAGCGCACATTGTTTTCCGGGCTGTCCAGAACGGAGAGCTTTGCCCCCGCTGTGCCGGCGCCGATTTTCGGCTTCTCCTCCTGCATGAACGGAAGAAGTTTCTCCTTCTGCCGCCGCCAGAGAGCAAGCGCGCCCGCGCCATCTGCGCCGGAAATGGGAAGCCTTGCCTGCTCCTGTGCCGCATTCCAGAGGGCATGATCGTCCTGCGCAAAAAGCGCCCGGAGGTTTTCGCGCGGAACGGGAAAGGTTTCGTCTAACTGCGCGCAGACCGCCGAAGCGGAAAACGCCGTTCCCTTTCTGAGCGCGTAAAACGCCTTCGCCTGCGTTTCATCAAGCGTCTGCCCCAAAAGCCTTTTTGCAAGAAAGCCGACCGTCATGTCACAGGCAAGGCTCCACGCCTGCGCGTCTATTCCCCCGCGCTGCCACGGGTGCAGCAGCATCGCATGCAGCACGCTGTGAAGAAGCGTCTGCTCCGCAGGTCCCGGCTTTTTTACCGCCTGCTCCAGAAACGAAATGGGCGCGTAAAAAAACCGTCCGTCGGTGCCGGTTTTCTCCCCCTCGCGCCAGTCGAGCAGCCCCAGCGCCAGCGCCAGCAGCGGCAGCCTTTCATAGAGCCTGCCGCGCAGTATCTGATAGAGTCTCGCGCCGTCTGCCATCTGTCCGCCTCCCTGCGTTTTTCTCAGTATAGCACGAAAGATTTCCATACAAAAGGAAAATCTTCTGTTTTGCGCAAAAACCGGCAAGCCGAAAGCTTGCCGGTTGAAGCTCAGGATAAAGTTCCGGTCGACTGCAAAAACAGCACGAACATCATGACCGGCGCAATGTAGCGGATCATAATCGTATATACACCTCTGCGCCGGAAGGTCTCGCCGTTTCGCTCCATCTCGCCGATGACGTACTGCGGCGACTTGACCCAGCCGATGAGAATCGTAGACAGCAGCGCAATGAACGGCATCATGACGGAGTTGCTGACATAGTCCATGAGGTCCAGCAGCTGACCGACCGAGCCGTTGGGCAGCGGCAGCTCAAAATAGAACTTGCTGTAGCCCAGCGCAATGACGGCGCTCGCCGCAAGATAGATCACGGACAGAACGACGACCGTCTTTTTTCGGTCGGTGCGGAAAATTTCCACGCAGTTTGCCACGATGGATTCCAGCACCGAGATGCAGGAGGTCAGCGTCGCAAAAATCGCCGCGAGGAAGAACAATGCGCCCACAAATCTGCCCGCTTTTTCCTTTACGAAGCGGCAATCGTGTGATAGTATAAAAACAGCGCGAAGCGCTGCGCTTCACGCTGTCAAAACTCTGGCGCCGGTTTTAACCCCTGTGCTTTTGCATATACTGCCCGATCTGGCGGATGACTGCCACGACGCAGATGCCAGCCGCAAGACCGACTGCCCACTGCCCCGTAAGCAGGGCGTAGCGGCGCATATCGTCAAAGCGGCTCTGCACCAGTCCCAGCATCGCATAATACGCCGAGCCGCCGGGAACGAGCGGAATGAGCGCCGGAAGCAGGAACAGCGTCGCGGGCGTCTTTGCAATCTTCGCGGCAATTTCACTGTAGGTCGCGGCAAACGCGCCCACCAGAACAAGCAGATAAAATACGCTCGCCACCCGGTCCTTTAACAGCAGATAGAGCAGCCAGCTGAGCATGCCGCCGACGGACGCGGGAATGATTTTTTTCACCGGCACGTTCATCAGCAGGCAGTAGCCCACGGTAGAAAACAGCGCCGTCAGTAAATCTCCGACCATCTCTTACACCCCAAACAGATAGATTGCGCTGCCGAAGCCGATGGCGAGCATCAGCGCAAGAAGCAGCGACTCGAACATGCGCAAAAGCCCCGAGACCGTGTGCCCGACGAGCATGTCGCGCACCGCATTCGTCAGCGCCGCGCCCGGAATGAGCAGCATAATGACGCCGATGGATATTTTATCGACATTCAGCGCCGGAACCTGCCGCCAGACGAACCAGATAAAGCTGCCCGAGACAAAGCCGACCAGCACCTGGAAAAACGCGGCGTTGCGGAACACGGGCTGCACCTGCTGCTGCATGAAGCAGACCATCGCGCCGACAAAGGCGGCAAGGATGCTGTCAGCCCAGGAGCCGCCGAAAAAGAGCGTAAAGCTTAGCGCCGTCACAACGCTTCCCAGATACAGCGTCTGCACCTTCGGCTTCTCCCGGTCGATTTTTTTCAGCTCCGCGCGAAATTCCGCCGCGCTCACCGGCTCGGTACAGATGCGGCGGCTGAGCGCGTTGAGCCGTTCGAGCTTGACAAAGTCAAACGACGACGCTTTGTTGATGCGGCGCGTCTGTGTCAGCTCCACGCCGTCTTCAAACAGAATCGTCAATACAATATCGGATGTGATGGCAAAGATGTCTACCTTCTTTGCACCGTAGGCTCTTCCGAGCCGCGTCATGGTGTCTTCCACGCGGTTGATTTCCGCGCCGCACAGCAGCAGCATCTGCCCCATGTCCAGAAGACCATGCAAAATCTGATCGTGCGCTTCCATCGCGCACCTCCTTCATTAAGATAGTCGTTCCAAAGCTGACATTGTAACAGAACATTGCCATTTGTCAAGACAGAATCGCGCCCTGCGCGACGGAGGTTTTTTATGAATTATGCCAGTATCAAATCCTGCGACATCGCAAACGGTCCCGGCGTGCGCGTGAGCCTCTTCGTCTCCGGCTGCACGCACCACTGCAAGGACTGCTTCAACGAAGAGGCGTGGGACTTTTCCTACGGCGAGCCGTTCACCGACGAGGTCTCCGACCGCCTGCTTGCCATGCTCTGCCCCGATTATATCCGGGGCATCACCTACCTCGGCGGCGAGCCGTTTGACCCGCACAATCAGGCGTCTCTTCTGCATCTGTCGCAAAGAATCCGGCAGGAGCTTCCGGAAAAGTCCATCTGGGCGTTCACAGGCTATGTCTACGGCGGGAATCTTCCGATGCTCCCCGGCATAACGCAGGCGCTTTTGGAGCATCTGGACGTTCTGGTAGACGGTCCGTTCATTGCCGCGCAGAAAAATCTCTCGCTGCGCTTCCGGGGCTCGAGCAACCAGCGCCTGATTGATATGCCGAAAACACTCGCCGCCGGAACAGTCGTTCTCTGGGACGAAGGACAATAAAGACAGGAGAAGCTTATGCCAAAAATCAAAATTCACTACTTTTCTCCGGACGCACCGCGGCTGCAGCTGACCAAAACGGGCGACTGGATCGATCTTTACTGCGCGCAGGACATGACGCTGCACGCGGGGGACTTTGCGCTCGTGCCGCTCGGCGTTTCG
>DPCD01000047.1:0-2337 GCA_003516765.1 Clostridiales bacterium
ATTGCGCCTCGACTGCGCGCATAATTTTGTGCCGGAGGCACAAAATTCCACACTTGCGAGGCGATATGTATGTTTCCGGTCGGCAGAGCCGCCGGACAACATGATTTCCATTTTATTTTGCCCTGCGGGGCGAAACTCTGCGAGGCTTTACAACTGAGTCGCTGCGTGCTGCTTTTTGATGCGGCTTCTGCGGATGAGCGAGAAGACGACCAGACCGATGATCGTGACCGCGTAGGGAATCGGCGAGGCGAGGTTCGAATCGAGTCCTCTTGCCGAGAACTTGATGCCGAGCGCCTGCGCAAAGCCGAAGACCAGACTCGAGAGCATACCGCCGAGGCATTCGCCGGAGCCCATAGCCTGCGCCGCGAGCGCGATGAAGCCGCGTCCTGCGACCATGTCGAGGCTCCAGCCCTGTGCGTAGGACATCGACATGAACGCGCCGCCGAAGCCAGCCATGAGACCCGAGTAGGCAATCGCGGTATACTTGATTTTCAGCACCGACACGCCGACGGAGGCCGCTGCGTTCGGGTTTTCGCCCACGGCGCGGATGTTCATGCCGAGGCTCGTCTTATAGAGCATGACGGAGGTCAAGCCGCAGATGATGAAGGCGAGGTAGGTCAGCAGGCTGTGCCCCGAAAGAACGCCGCCCAGGAACGGAATTTTGTTCAGCAGGGGAATCGTGATGTTCGGAATGCAGAGCGTCGAGGTGATCAGACCCGTCGAAGACGCCATTGCCTTGCCCTCGGTGAGGTTCGTGATGACCTTGCACAAAAACAGCGTGCCGCCCGAGCCCATCATGTTGACGGCAATGCCGACGAGGGTGATATCCGTCTTCAGCTGGAAGGCGAAAAAGCCCATCATCAGACCCATCAGCGTGCCCATTGCGAGCGCGGCGAGTAAGCCCCAGAACCAGCTGCCTGCGTAGTAGCTGACGAGAGAACCGGTCAGCGCGGCAAACATCATGATGCCCTCTAAGCCGATGTTGCAGAAGCCTGCCTTTTCTACCACGATTGCGCCGAGCGTTGCGAACAGAATCGGCGCGGAGATACGCAGAATCGAGAAGAAGAACTCCGGCGTCAGCATCATTTTCAGAAAACTAAGCATTTGCGTGTCCTCCTTCCTTTGCTTCCTCCAGCGCTTTCTTGCGCGCGATTTCCTCCTCGGCGGACTTGACGACGAGCTTCTGCCGGTATTTGGACAGGAACTGCTCTGCCGCGAAGAACAGGAAGATCACGCCCTGGATGATATCGATCAGCTGCGCGGGGACCTTTGCATACGTTGCCATCAGGTCGCAGCCCTTGGAAAGATACGCCATAAAGAACGCCGCGGGGGGAACAAACCACGGATTGTTGCCGGCAAGGATGGCAATGGTAATGCCCGTCCAGCCGTAGCCGGGAAGAGAACTCCAGGAGAAGGTCTTGTATCTGCCCAGCATCTCGATGCCGCCGCCGATACCGGCGAGGAAGCCGCCGAGCAGCTGCGAGACGACAATGATGGTGCCGACCTTCATGCCGGAATACTTCGAGAACGCCTGGTTGATGCCAATCATGCGGATGGCATAGCCCCAGCGGGTGCGGTACATGAAAAGACCGCAGAGAATCACCGCCGCAATGGCAATGAGGAAGCCGACCGAGAGCTTCGAGCCGTCGTCCACCAGCTGGGCAATTTTTGCCGACTCCAGGAACTCATACGACTGAATCTGTCCCTTGGATTTATCAGCAAGATACGTGTTGAGGACGAACTTGATTAAGTACATGACGATGTAGTTGAGCATCAGCGAGCAGACCATCTCGCTCACGTCGAGCTTGCTCTTGAGAAGCGCCGGCAAAAGCATCATGATGCCCACAGAAATACCGCCGAGCAGAATTGCCACGATCGGGTGCAGCCCTGCCGCCATCGGCAGATAGATTGCCGCCATGCCGGTGACGAATGCGCCGAGCATGATGCCGCCCTCTGCGCCGAGGTTGAACTGGTTGGCGGAGAACATGATGCAGACCGAAAGACCGGTAAAGATGATCGGAATCATGGAGGCAAGAATGTCGGTCAGGCGCTTGGTTTCAAAGCGCGTGCCGTTTTTGCCCATGCGGAACAGCGGACCGACCAGCATCTGCTTGAGTGCGTCGCCGGTGGACGAGAGCTTTTCCGAGACACTCTCGCCGTTTGCACTGATGAAAATCAGAAGCGTCGCGACGAGAAGGGCAATGAGAATTGCCAGAAGTCCCCGCACAATGGAGAACATCAATTCACGTTTTTTAGTCATGGCAAACCCTCCTGATTTGATCGGCAGACTGCTGCTTGAGCCCCAGCATGTACTCGCCCATCTGATCGTCGGTGAGC
>DPCD01000047.1:2357-3172 GCA_003516765.1 Clostridiales bacterium
ACGAGCATCTGCTTGAGCGCGTCGCCGGTCGAAGCGAGCTTCTCGGAGAAATTATCGCCGTTTGCGCTGATGAAAATGAGCAGCGTCGCGACGAGCAGCGCGATGAGGATCGCAAGAAGCCCGCGCACGATAGAGAACATGAGTTCGCGTTTTTTAGTCATGACAAACCCTCCTGATCTGCTCCGCCGACTGCTGCTTAAGGCCAANNCGCCCATCTGATCGTCGGTGAGCGCTTTCGTGTCTTCAAAATATGCCGCAATGTGACCGCCCTGCATGACAATCAGGCTGTCGGAGAGCTCCATGACCTCGTTGAGGTCCGCCGAGACCAGCAGCACCGCGATCCCGGAGCGGGAAAGCTCGACGAGCTTTTTGCGGATGAATTCCGTCGCGCCGACATCAATGCCGCGTGTGGGCTGGTCGGCAAGAATGAGGACGGGGTCGTTGGAGAACTCGCGCGCGACGACGACCTTCTGGATGTTGCCGCCGGAGAGCATGCCGACCTGCTGCTTTCTTGACTTGCACAGCACGGTGTATTCTTTGATCAGCCGGTCGGATTCTTCATGAATCGCCTTCATATTGAAAAGCGGACCCTTGTTGAAGCGCTTGTCCGCACAGCGGTCGGAGAGAAGGTTCTCTTCGATGCTGGCTGTGCCCGCGATGCCGAAGAGCATCCGGTCTTCGGGAACGAGGGAGACGCCGAGACCGCGGATTTTGCTCTGGCTCAAGCCGAGAATGTTCTCGCCTTCCACGGTGATGGTGCCGGCGTTCGGGGTGTTGAAGCCGAAGAGCATGTCGACCAGCTCCTTCTGGCCGTT
>DPCD01000047.1:3378-10899 GCA_003516765.1 Clostridiales bacterium
CCGCGATGCCCAGAATTTCGCCCTTGCGTACATCAAAAGACACCTTGTCGAGCACCTTCTTGTGCCACTCGTTGACGTATTCGAGGTCGCGCACGCGAAGCACCGTATCGGTCGGGCGGGCTTCATCCTTCTGCACGTTCAAGATGACATCGCGCCCGACCATCAGGCGGGAAATTTCTTCCTTTGTGACATCGCACGTGTTGTAAACGCCCATGGACCTGCCGCCGCGCATGATCGTCAGCCGGTCGGTGATCTCCATGATTTCGTTGAGCTTGTGGGAGATGAAGACGATGGTGTAGCCCTGATTCTTGAGGTGAATCAGCTCCTTGAACAGTTCGGTCGTCTCCTGCGTGGTCAGAACGGCGGTCGGCTCGTCGAGAATCAGAATCTTCGCGCCGCGCACGAGGGCTTTGAGAATCTCGACCTTCTGCTTCATGCCGACAGGAATGTCGACGACCTTTGCCTCGGGCTCTACATGCAGGTTAAACCGCTCGGCATACTCCTTCGTGATTTCAACTGCCTTTGCGTGGTCGATGAAAAGCCCCTTCTTCGGCACCATGCCGAGGACCATGTTCTCCGCGACCGTCAGGCTCGGAACCAGCATGAAGTGCTGATGGACCATGCCGATGCCGTGGGAGATAGCGACAGAGGGGGAAGAGAGGTTTAGCTTTTCTCCATTGACCCATATTTCGCCGCTCGTCGGCTGCTCCAGACCGAAGAGCATTTTCATAAGCGTCGATTTACCTGCGCCGTTTTCGCCCATCAGTGCATGAATTTCACCCTTGCGCAGGTTGAAGTCCACGCCCTGGTTGGCAGCGACGCCGTTGGGATACACCTTGGTAATCCCTTTCATCTGGACGACGAATTCCTCGTCCAAACGACCGGTTTTCTCGTCTGGCATACGATGCGTTCCTCCTGTTTCTTGTGTACTTGCGCTTTCGCGCGGATCTGCTTTCACTGTGCTTGCGGCGCGCGCAAAGACGCTTCGGGCGTCCCGCGAGCATAGGGAAAACGGGAACAGGGGGCTCTTACGAGCCCCCTGGACAGCTCAGACTGTTCGCTTGTGCAAAACAGGCTTACGGACGGACAGAGTCGCGCAGCTCGACTGCCAGCTCCTGGTTGGTCAGCGCGGAGTCAACGACGACCTCGCCGTTCAGAATCGCGTTCTGTGCAGCCTCGACAGCAGCCTTCGTCTCGGCGGAGGCGAGCTTGTCGTAGTTCTTGTCGGTCACGATGCCGACGCCGCCTTCTGCGATGCCGAGCTCAACAACCTGACCCCAGTAGGTGCGGCCTGCATCCCACTCGTCGAAGAGCCAGACGAGGGAGTTGCCGATGTTCTTCAGACCCGAGGTCAGCGTGATGGCTGCCAGGTCCGGGGAGA
The DNA here is from genome assembly GCA_003516765.1 of Clostridiales bacterium. Classification (GTDB taxonomy): domain Bacteria; phylum Bacillota; class Clostridia; order Oscillospirales; family Oscillospiraceae; genus CAG-170. The sequence goes on from DPCD01000047.1 coordinate 4,760, forward strand.
AGGTCAGCTCCTGGTCGGAGTCGACGCCGATGAACCATGCCTTGCCGGTCTCAAGAGCAGCTTCGGCAGCGCCGTTGCCGGCGTTACCTGCGACGCCCCAGATGATGTCGCACTTGTTGTCGTTGATCATGGACAGACCGTATTCCTTGGCGATTGCGGTATCAACATAGTCGTTGGTGTAGCGGGTATCAACCTTGATGTCAGGGTTGACGGACTGCGCGCCCTCGATGAAGCCGATCAGGAAGTCGTTGATGACGGGGGAGTCAACGCCGCCGACGAAGCCGACGACTGCATCCTCATTGATGTTGGCAATGTTGGTGTCAACGGTCATGCATGCTGCATAGACGCCGACGAGGTAGCCCATGTCGTTCTGACGGTAGGACAGGTTGACAACGTTCTTGTTTTCGCCGACATAGGTGGTGTCGTCAAAGATGGCGTACAGCTGGTCGGGATACTGCGTGGCAACTTCCTTCAGGTAGTCGGGCATCTGATAGGTGCCGCAGATGATCAGGTCGTAGCCGCCGTCTTCGGAGACGTCGTACAGCGTGGAGAGCCACGTGGGCTGATCTTCGTCGGTGCCGCCCATTTCGATGATCACATAGTCAATGCGGCCGTCAGCCTTCAGCTGCGCCAGACCTGCTTCGGCAGAGTCGAAGAAGGACTTGTCACCGAGGTTGCCGTTGACGAGGTAAGCAATATTGTAAACCTTGCCCTCTTCGGCAGCGGGTTCTTCGGTCTTTTCCTCAGCAGCAGGCTCTTCGGTCTTTTCTTCGGTCGTGGTTTCGGTTGCGGTTTCTTCCGTCTTGGTCTCGGTCGCGGGGGTCTCGGTCTTGGAAGCGCAGGCTACCAGAGAGAAGACCATGACAAGAGCCAGCAGAAGCGCAAGGATCTTTTTCATTTTGGTTCCTCCATTTTGTGTTTTTCGATAAAATCGGTATCCGAAGATACACGTTTATTGTACATACTTTCTACCCGGCTGTCAACACCGCGCAAATAAAAAAAGAGCGCTCCAAAAAAATTTTCAGGCGAAAACCGCTTGACGCGGACGCTTCACCCCCATTACAATGAAAAAAAGGAGAGATGGATATGGAACAATCGAAGCTTCCGATGATCGAACTGCACCTGCATCTGGACGGCGCGATTCCGCCGAAGACCATGTGGACGCTGGCGCAGGAAAAAAAGATTCCCATGCCCGCGGAAACGCTGGAAGGTTTCCGGCACTGGTTGGTGGAAACGAGCGACTGCGCGGATGTCAATACGTATCTGGCGCGCTTTGAGCTGCCCTTGCAGCTCATGCAGGATGCGCCGTCCATTGCCCGCGTGACGAAGGACCTGATGACGGAGCTTTCCCGGCAGGGGCATATTTACGACGAGATTCGCTTTGCCCCGCAGCTTCACAGACGGGAAGGTCTTACGCAGCGGCAGGCAATCGAGGCGGTTCTGGAGGGCAGACAGCAGGCGCTGGCGGAGAGTCCGGGCTATGACGCAGGGATTTTGCTCTGCGCGATGTGCATCGGACCAGAGACAGTCAATATGACGGAAAATCTGGAGACGGTGCGACTGGCAAAGGAATTTCTGGGGCGCGGCGTCGTGGGTGCGGACCTTGCCGGCGCAGAGGGCATTGTGCCGCTGCAAAGCTTCCAGCCGGTTTTCGATCTGGCGCGCGAGCTGGGCATTCCGGCGACGTGCCACGCAGGAGACTCGCAGGGACCCGACACCGTGCGCGACGCGCTCTCGTTCGGCGTGAGGCGCATCGGTCACGGACATCATATTTATGATGATCCTTCTTTGTGGGAACCGGCGATCGCATGCGGCGTGACGCTGGAGATCTGCCCGACGAGCAACATCCAGTGCCACACGCAGCCGTCTTACCGGGAGCATCCGGCAAAAAAGCTCCTGGACGCGGGGCTGCGCCTTTGTATCAGCACGGACAATATGACCCTTGCCGCCGTGAGTCTGGCAGACGAGTATCGCCATTGCGTGCAGGACATGGGCTTTACGCGGGAGGATCTCGGAAAGATGCTGGTGTTCGCCGCAGAGGCAGCGTTCCTGCCGGAAGAGAAAAAGCAGAAGCTTGTTGCGCGCGTCAAAGAAGCGCTGTCATAAAAACGAAAGCATCCGGCTTGCGCCGGATGCTTTTTGCAGCTTACAGATTGTCGATGGTGTTCTGAAGATACTCGTAGAGCCGACCGATGTGCAGCCCGTCGACGGTTTTGTGGTTGACCTCGAGACAGATTGGGAGTATGAGCCTGCCGTTCTGCATCTGATACTTGCCCCAGCCTACGCGGGGGATGCAGTCATCGGGGTCTACATGCCGCTCGTTGGTCAAAGACAGCACCGGCAGCCACGGCAGGCACGAAAAATAGATCAGATCGTCGCGCCCCTCGGTTTTTTCGTCATACAGCGCCGTCTGCGTTTGCGCAAGCGCTCCGGCGCGGCGGCAGAAATCGGCAGGATTCTCGCCCGCCGGAAGCGAGATAATGCGGAACGCCTCTTCGCCGGGGCGCAGCACCGTGCAGCTGGGCATCAGCTCGTCGAGAACGAACAGCCGCCCTTCGCGGATGCGGATGCAAAACGCCTCCTGCTGCTCCATGCCCTTCGTCAAAAGCCATGAGAGTGTAAAGTAAAAGGACAGCCCTTCTTTTTTCGTGTACGCGCGCAAGTTCGTCACGTCCAGCGGGAAGGAAACTTGATAAAACGGCCAGTCGCAATCTGAAAACAGCCCGTAAACATTGCGTCTTGCCCACGTCTGCAGATCAATTTCGCGCATGCTCAGTCCTCCTCCAGAAAGGTTCCGAATTCCTGTACGGTTTTAAAATAGAAGTCGCAGTTTTTGCGCATGAACGCCTCGATCTCCGGCACGTCGTATGCCCAGCCCGCCGCTGCGAAATCGACGCCTGCCGCGCGCGCCATATCGTAGCCCGGCTTGAGATCGTCCACCATCAGAAGCTCCGAGGCGGGCAGGGAAAACTGCGCCATGATCTGCTCAAGCGCCCAGGGCGCGGGCTTGCGCTGCTCGGGCGGCAGCTCCCAGCCGTAGATCACGTCCGGCTGCGGAAGACCGTTTTCCCGGTAGTCGCGCACAATCGCGTCTTTCATCGAATGGGACACGACGGCAAGAATGCCGCCCTGCCGCTTGTGCCGCTCCAGAATCTCGCGCATGCTGGAAAATGCCTGCGGGACGCGGGGCTTGACATAGTTCTGCCAGAAGCGGAACTCATAGTCCAGCTCCTGCGGCGACAGCCCGACCTCTTCGGTGAAGAACGGGAGAATGCCGGGGTCGAAGTTCTTGCGGAAATAGTCTTCAAGCGTGTATGCCTTCGCGTTCGGGCGGACTTCCTTCAAAAATTCACAGAAGCAGGGAAAATGAATGGTTGCGGTGCTGTTGACCAGCGTGTCGTCGTGGTCCAGCACCAGACATTTGTAGCGCATGACTTCCTCCAAAATTCGTTTCCACCATTATACCGGTTTCGCGCCGGACGCGCAAGAGACAAAAGCGCGTCGAAACGGGTCGAACGGTTTTTCTTCGGAATTCTTAATTTTCCGGGAATCAATTTGCCAAGAGAAAAAAAGTGTGCTATACTCAGTACATAAAATGCAGGAAGTATATCCGGAAGGATATTTGAAAGCTTGTACGAATGGAGGAATCCCAATGAAAAGAAGAAGACGCCGGCAGCAGAGAATGCTGATGCTTGCCGGAGCGGTGGCGCTGCTTGTCATTGTGCTGATTGTGATCATTTCGAGCTGCTCGAAGAAGAATCAGACCGGCGGCATCAACGCGCAGGCGTTCTCCACCGGCTCGGAGTTGGTGCTGCCGCTGAACGCAGAGCTCAACAGCGGCGACTATGTCTCCTACGGCGGATATCATTTTGAAACAAAAACGAAGCTCGCGAAGATGGCAAAGCTCATCACCAAAAACAATGAGAATGTCACTGCCGCGAACTACGACAACGCCTACGGCTCGGCGGTCCTGTTCACGCGCGACACGGGCTCGGGTGTGGAGAGCTGGTGCTTGTATCAGCAGGACCCGACGCACATCTCCAACTGGTATGTCTTTATGGGCTGCCACCGCGAGGTGTCGATGCCGGACGGCGTTCTGGACATGCTGCTGCCGCTGCATCTGATTTCCGACAGCTACCTGCGCGACAACATGGGAAGCCGGCTGGCGCTGGACACGGCATATGCCTGCGGCGCCAAGAGCGCGGAGGCTACCATGCAGGACCAGTTCAAGGAGTTCTATACAAACTCCGGGCTTTACAATATGATTACCCTCGACACGGGCTTCATCCTGACCGATAAAGCTTCCGGGCGCGAGGTGGAGTTCAGCTTCGAGGAGACCGACGAATCGTCCTGGTTTACCCTCAAGAGCACGGTTCCCGAGGAGCCGGAGCCCTCGAGCCGCGTCCAGCTCAGCAGCACCGACGCCGCAAGCGAGCAGGAGCCGGTGGAGCTTTCCGAGGCAGACGCCATCACCCTCAGCACGATTCTCGTGAACGCCAGCTACAAAACCGGCACGACCGCGTCCGAGTATCCCTACAAGGTGACGATGAACGGCGCGGATTACATGCTGGAGCTTACCTGGAAGGACGATACGTGGTCTGCCTCCGTGCAGAACGGCGACCAGACCGCGCGCCTGACCACCAAGCAGGCGTGCACCGTCGCGGCAATCTTCGGCTCGAACTACATGATGAATCTCGACAAAGACGAGAGCGTCTGGCCGTCTGACGCCGGAACCGTGACCCCGATGGGCACGTGCATGGTTACGACCAACGATGTCAATGTTCGCTCGCAGCCTTCGACGGACGGAGACGTTCTCATGACGATGCTCGAGAGCAGCGCCGTCGCCGTCTGCGGTCAGACCGAAAACGGCTGGTACCAGATCGTCTACAACGACAAGTTTGCCTACATGTCCGCCCAGTATCTCAAGGCAGCGGAATAAGGCAGAATCGAACCGGAATGCAAAGCAGCCCCGACCATCGGTCGGGGCTGCTTCTTGCTTTTTATGCGCCGAGGAGCGTTTGGAGGTCCTCCTCCGGGGTGGTGGTCGGGGCAAGGTGATAGTGCTCGGCAAGGTAGGAGAGCACGTTCGGCGAGACAAACGCCGGAAGCGTGGGTCCCAGGCGGATGTTCTCGATGCCCAGATGCAAAAGCGTCAGCAAAATCGCGACCGCCTTCTGCTCATACCAGGACAGAACCATCGAAAGCGGCAGCTCGTTGACGCCGCAATCGAATGCGCTTGCCAGGGCAAGGGCAATCTGAATCGCGCTGTACGCGTCGTTGCACTGGCCGATGTCCAGGATGCGCGGCAGCCCCGCCACCGTGCCAAGATCTAAGTCATTGAAGCGGAACTTGCCGCAGGCCAGCGTCAGCACGATGGTGTCGGGCGGCGTCTGCTTGACGAATTCCGTGTAGTAATTTCTGCCTGGGCGCGCACCGTCGCAGCCGCCGACTAAGAAAAAGTGTCGGATCTGGCCGGACTTGACGGCCTCGACCACCTTGTCGGCCACACCCAGCACCGCGCCGCGGGCAAAGCCCGTCGTAACCGTGCTGCCACCGTTGATGCCAGTGAACGCCTTGTCCTCGGCATAGCCGCCCAGTTCCAGCGCCTTTTCGATGACCGGCGTGAAGTCCTTGTCCGCGCCGATATGCTTGAGTTCCGGATACGAGACTGCTGCTGTGGTGAAAACCCTGTCCGCGTAGCTCGCACGCGGCGGCATCAGGCAGTTCGTGGTGAACAGTACGGGCGCGGGGATGTCGGCAAATTCCTTTTGCTGGTTCTGCCACGCCGTGCCGAAATTGCCCTTGAGATGGGCATACTTTTTAAGGCCCGGGTAGCCGTGCGCGGGCAGCATCTCGCTGTGCGTATAGATGTTGATGCCCTTGCCCTCCGTCTGCTCAAGCAGGCGCTTCAAGTCGTGCAGGTCGTGGCCGGAAACCACGATGAACGGTCCCTTTTCCACCGTCAGCGGCACGGTGGTCGGCTCTGGCGTGCCGTAGGTCTCCGTGTTGGCCTTGTCGAGCAGCGCCATGCAGCGGTAGTTTTTCTCGCCGACCTCCAACACAAGGGGGAGCAGGTCATCCATGCCCCAGTCCTCGCCGATGGCAAACAATGCCTTGGCAAAAAAGCGGTTGACCTCGCC
>DPCD01000047.1:11198-18385 GCA_003516765.1 Clostridiales bacterium
CTGCGGATGTCCTCGTCCGCCGTCCAGAGCCGCGAGACATCGTAGTCATTGTTGTGCCCGCAGGGCGACATGCAGGACGCGCAGTCCGGCACAAGACGGCTCTTCTCCGCCTTCACGCGTGCAGTCACATCGCGGATGGCCGCTTCGTCAAAGTTCACATTCGTGAGCGTAGTGAAAAGCGCCTCGATGATGAGGCTCCACGTGCCCTCGTTCACGCCGGGGCTGCCGTCCGCAGCGCGGGCAAGGCCGATGAGCGCGCCGGTCAGCTCGTCCTGCAAATTTGCCGTCTCGGCGCTCTTTCCGCACACACCCGCGCTGCCGGTGCAGCCCGTGCAGTGCGCCGCCTGCTCGCACTGAAAACAAAACATCTTGTTGTCCACCGAAAAAATCCTCCTCATTCTGTGGTCTTATCGATCATAGGATGACTCAAATCGTATCCAGTATTCTCCCGTCCGTCGAGATCGTCACGACCTGCCAGGGGATGAATTTACCGCTATTTTGCAGCGCGGTCTTTGCCGCGTGCTCGAGCCCGCCGCAGCACGGGACCTCCATTCGCACGACCGTCACGCTCTTGATGTCATTTTTTGCGATGATCTCGGTCAGCTTTTCGCTGTAATCCACGCTGTCGAGCTTCGGGCAGCCGACGAGCGTAATGTGGCCCTTGATGAATTTCTCGTGGAAGGCCGCGTAGGCGTACGCCGTGCAGTCCGCCGCGATGAGCAGCTTTGCGCCGGAGAAGTACGGCGCGTTCACGGGCACGAGCTTGATCTGCACCGGCCACTGGGAGAGCTGGCTCTCCTGCGCAGCAGGAGCCGCCGTTTCAGATGCCGCCTTGTGCGCAAAGGTCTTGAGCTGCATGCCGGGACAGCTGTGGTGCAGTGTCATCCCCTCCTTCTGCATTTTCTTCTGCTTGTTTTCAAGCACCGCCTGCTCGTCGTAGGCCGCGGCCTCGCGCTCGACAAAGGAAATCGCGCCGGTCGGGCACGTCGGCAGGCAGTCGCCCAGGCCGTCGCAGTAGTCGTCGCGCATCAGCTGCGCCTTGCCGTTTACCATGGCGATAGCGCCCTCGTGGCACGCCGCAGCGCAGGCACCGCAGCCGTTGCATTTATTTTGATCGATCTCAATGATTCTCCGTTTCATTGCAATACCTCCTTGCGTTTTCAAGCGTATTATAGTAGAATGCGGCCAGCAAGTCGGTTGAATTTTCAACGAAAGGCGATTTTTCATGAAAGAATTTTTTCCCATTCTCGCCGCCTCGCCGCTCTTTTCCGGCGTCACGGAGGACGAGCTTGACGCGATGCTCACCTGCCTTGCGGCAAAGACCGAGCAATTCCCCAAGGACGTGTTTCTCCTTCATCCCGGTGACACGGTCGAGGAGATCGGCATGGTGCTCTCCGGCTGCGCGCTCGTCGTGCAGGAGGATATCTGGGGCAACCGCAACATTCTCTCCCGCACCGCACCGGGGCAGACGTATGCCGCGGCCTTCGCCTGCGCGCCAAACAGTGTCTCCAATGTGAGCGTCGTGACCGAAACGCCGACAACGGTGCTGTTTTTGAACGTCAAGCGCCTTTTGACGGTCTGTCCCGCCGCCTGCGTGCACCACAGCCGCATCATCCGAAACCTTCTGAGCGACCTTGCGGGAAAAAACCTGCTGCTCAATGAAAAACTCACGCACATCGCCCAGCGCACGACGCGCGCCAAGCTCATGTCCTATCTCTCCGCCGAGGCGCAGCGGCGCGGCGCGGTCGAGTTTGACATCCCATTCTCCCGCCAGCAGTTAGCGGACTTTCTCGCCGTTGAGCGCAGCGGATTGTCGCTCGAGCTCGGAAAAATGAAAAAGGAAGGCCTGCTGGACTATCATAAAGAGCACTTCGTGCTGAATATCTGAATTTTGCAAAAAAGGAGTTCCTCTTACCTTCAAGAGGAACTCCTTTTTCATTTTGTTCTCGCTTTATGCAGCGAGCTTTGCGTAGCGCATCAACATTGTCGCCATCTGCGCGCGGGTCGCCTCCCCCTGCGGGTTCAGCTTGCCGTCCATACCGTTGACGATGCCCGCCCCGACGGCCCAGCGCATCGCCTCGACCGCGTAGGGGCTGACGCTCGCGCTGCCAGTAAACGCGCTCAGATCACCTTGCACATCGGCCTTGACCAAGCCGCGGCTTTGCGCGTAGCGGTAGAGCATCGTCGCGAGCTGCTCGCGCGTGATCTTGCCGTCCGAGCTCGTGCCGTCGGATACGCCATGCTTGACCGCCCAATCCTGCGCGGCGGCATACCACGCACCCGTGCTGTTCGTGTCCGCGCCGTCCATGCGGGCCAAAATTGTCCAGAGCATCGCGCGGGTGGTGGCGGCGTTCGGCTCAAAGCCCTTGCCCGTGCCGGTCATCAGCTTTTCCTCGGTGACGAACTGCACGGCCCCGCTGTACCAGTTACCCGCCTGCACGTCGGGATAGTGGTTGACATAATTCCCGTCGTCTGGCTGCGGCTCGTCGGTTTTGCCGTCCTCCGTGGGCTTGGACGAGGGCGCGGACGTGCCGATCCTCGTGATCGTATAGCTGCCGCCCATCGTGACGGTGAAGCTGATCTTTCCGCCTGAGAGGGTAGATTCGATCCGAACACCGTTCGGATCGGTAACGACGGCGCGCGCGTAGTCGCAGGCCACCGTCAGCGTGGGTCGTTTCGATGCCAGAATTTCATCGTTTGCACCCTCACTGCTCAATGTAACGGTCATCGTACTGCCGTTTTCCTCCACGGTCACCTCAGGGTCGAACTGCGCGGAACTGCCGCCGTCATCATCCGCCAGCGCGAAGGTCGCAAGGCTCAACGACAGCGTCAGCGCCAGGAGAAAGGAAAGTAACTTTTTCATGTGCCGCCTCCTCAATTTTCCGTCTCAGCGGCCGAAGCGCTGAACTCAAATGTGCCGACCGCCTTGTCGCTCGCACTGTCGTAGGAGCTGAAGCGCAGCCCGTCCAGCTCGTTTTCGCTGATGGTCACCCCCTGCTGCACGTAAGAGGGATAGTACGGATCGTTCTTCGACCACCACTGCGGGCAGAAATTGGGGTTGCGCCAGTTGGGATAGAAGAACGAAACGCATTCCTGCGTTCTGGCCAGCGGATATGCCATTGTTTTAGAACTTCCATCGAACCGCGGCAGGAAATTGAGGTACTGCGGATTTCCATCTGCGCCCAAAGCGTTGTAGTTCTCTGTGGTCTCAAACGCGGGCATATTCTCTGCAAGGATCGCGCCATTTTCGCCCTTCCGCTTCAGCTGCAGCCCGATAACATCATCGCTGTTCTCCGCTGTGACCTTTTCCCACAAGACCGGCTCCCACGAAGCTTCACTTCCGGCAGCATGGTAGAAGAAGTTCTGCGACATCCACATCGTCTTACCGCAATTGTTCACCAAATCGCAGTCGTTGTTGACAAAGCGGTTTTGTCTTGCCTGCAAAAAGTAGATCTCTTCCAGCGCATCATCCATCAAAATGGCTGTGCTATTGCCGACAAACCAGTTGTCTACCATCTCAAGGTTTCCGCCCAGGTCTGTATCGAGGTGCAGTGCGGTGCCGTTCTTGTAAAACACGGAGCTCCATCCGCCCCACGCTGGCGCACAATCCTCGCTGCTGTGGATCGCGCAGTAGTAGTTCTCAAAGATACAGCCGTTATAGACGCCTTGCCCCTTGCCGTAAATCGCGGAGTTTCGTGTAACCCCATCTGCAAGGTATTCATTTGTTGTTCCATCGCCGATAAAGTGGACACCATCGATATTGCAGGAAACATCGCCGAGTTTCACACCGCCGCGAATCGTGGTGGAAATCAAGTCATCTTCAAATCCCGCGCCGCGCAGCGTCACGAGGCTCAGGGTATCCGGGATCTCGATCTGGCCGTTGATCTCGCCGCTCGGAAGCTGAAAAACAACAAAGTCATTACGCCGGCCCGTTTCTACCAGCTCTTTGATACCTTCATCAAGTTTATCCCAATGCTCTTTGATACCTGCTTTAATACTTTTGCTGATTGTTTCGCCGGTATTCCCTGTCACTGGAACGTAAGTATAGACATTCGGCAGATAGCTCGCCATGCTCATATTTTGAGCGAAAACGATCCCATCACTCTTCTTAACAATGCTCACTTTATAGATCCAACTGCCGACGGACTTCTCCGTAACAAGGTGCTGCTCCCATGTCTCAGTCACAGGTCTCTCAGTATTTGGATCAACGCTGTCCAATTCCACAGGAATCGTGACCGGATAGTATTCGCAGCCGTGGTCGGTCGGCAAAAGCTCCAGTTTGAAAATGTAACCGGCATCTTCGATCTCCTTACGGACATCCTCGCGCAGTTTATAATCATTCTCGATGTACTCAAAAACGCGCGGGGCAAAGAACATATCATAATAGGTTCCATCCTCACGGATCACGCCTCTCTCATCCTGTCCGAAGGGGCCTACATCTCCGAGGTTTTTCTGATATTCCGCCGTGCCGAGATAATAGATTTTTCCATCCCAAGGGAATCTCGTAACCAGATTGTCCGAGATCTCTGCGTATTCATCTGAGTCCTGCTTAATAACTTCCCCTGTAACTTCGTCGCCATAGGAACGGGTACAGGTGATGTTAACGCGGCTTGTATGACGTTCGCCATCAGTATATTCAATGTATCCGGTTGCTTGTTTGCCCGTTGGCTCAGCAAGAACGATTCTCCAAAGGCCATTGTCATCAATTGGATTCAACCCCGTAATGATTGTATTGTCCCATTCCAAATTCTCACCGGATGTGATCATCTTACGACCATTCTGCGTTTGCAGCGTCAGAGCCACCTGATGCACGCCGGCAGGAAGGATCATTCCATCTTCTCCGGAATAGTTCGTGCCGTTGTATTGCAGCACCAGCTCACCGACAAGCGGTGCGCTGCCCGCACGAAGCTGCGCATTAAATTTGTACCACCGTCCGTTGCAGTGGAACATGAGCACATAGTCGGCTTTCTCAGCTTCACTCCAATTCAAGTCCTTAGGAAAGTCTTTCCATAATGCGAATAGTCCCTCCGCATTTGTATGAATTTCAATCTGGCCAAACTTCGTACGAGTTCCGTCTGCCGCTTTCTGAATGGCATAGCAAACAGTATTATTCTGTTTGAATGTATTGAATGCGGGTACGGCTTCTCCATCGCTCTCATTCACATAAACCAGCCACGGCAGGCGAACATTCTCATCATACTGATACCGTGTGTAAGAGGTCGCGCCACCCTTTTTCTCGACATAGAGCTGAATGGCTGTCTTTTCATTCTCTTCTGTCGGCAGCTGAGATTTCTCTCCATCGCCGCCCTGCTGAGAATCATTCTCCCCCATTTCAACGGTTTCCTCTTGTTCCTCAGCGCCCGTGTTCTCCTCCGTTCCAGTTGCTATCGCGGCGATTGGCAGCAAACTCACCACCATCACCAGCGCTAACAGCATGCTCAGTGCTCTGTGCTTCATGTGCGTTCTCCTCATTTCCTACAAATTTCCGGGGTCTGTGCATTCTTTATCAGCATACACGCTTCCGTGCGGGAAAACAATATGCTGGGAGCATACCCTTTGCAAAAAAGGAGGAAACGTCGCGTTTCCTCCTTTTTCTCTTTAATTGTCCGCCGTTATGATCTGCGAGAGGTCGACGGCGTATCCTGCCGCGTTTACGACATTTACCCCGTTGCCTCGGAACACGCAGTTATTGAAATCCAGCGTATCCGTGCCCGGCATCGCGGCGATGCGCACGGCGGTACCGTTATCTTCGTACACGCTGTCGCCATAGTAGCTGCCCGAGCACGTCGCGCCGCCGCGGTTGTCGAGCCACAGCCCCACGCCGTTGCCGCGGAACGTGCAGCCCGTGGCGTTGACCCAGCTGCCGAGGCCGCCGTAAGCGCCGATCTCCCAGTTTTCAAACGTGCAGCGGTGCAGGAATGCTCCTTCGCTCGCCGAAAGGCCGATGCCCGTGCCGTCGCCCACAAAGCGGACGTTCGTGATGTTCGAGGGGTGAATGCCGCGCGTCGCAATCGTCACGGTGCCGGTGAACGTCGTGCCGCCCTCGCTGCCGATCAGATCGCAGCAGAAATTTTTCATCGTCAGTCCGCCCTCATACGTCACCGCGGGCAGCTGCAAAATGTAGACCGACTTTCGATCCGCCTCGTGCGCGAGCGTGTCGAGCAGCGCGTTCAGGTCGTCGATCGTTGCCATCGGATAGTCGTTCTCCGTCAGCGTCACGACCGGGACGCGCGTGATCTTGACTGTGTGGCGCAGGCGCAGCGTGTCGCCGTTTTTGAGGTAGATCGTCCAGATGACGTTGCCCTCCCCCTCCTTGAGCTGCTCGGTGTGATAGCTCGGGATGGCCTCGATCGCCGCGTTGGAGGTTGTCGGGATGCATGTCTCGTCGATCTGCAAAAGCGTGATGCCACCGCACGGCGTGGTCGTCACCTCGTAGTGATCCACAAGGGCGAGAAATTCATTCTTCTTGTCCACGCCGCCGCCATTGTCGACAAAAACGCGGGAGCTCGACACCTGGCCGCGCACCTGATCCTCGCGGACCTCTACGGTGAAAAGCGGCTGGCCGAAAAACGGCGCGCCTCCCTGCGATTCAAAGCTCAGCGCCAGATGGAATGTCTGCCCGTCCGTTTCGTAGGTAAGCTCCGCGCCCTGCGCGTCGATGATCTTTCCTCGGTTGGCAAATCCAACCGCCGTCAATGTCACCACCAATATCGCCGCCAGCAGGAGCGCCGCGGTGATGCGCCTGCGGCGTTTCGGCTTTGGCATTTCCGCAGGGCGCTTTTCGATCAGCACGCTTTCACAGTAGGGGCAGAACAAAGCGTTTTCGACAAGCAGCGCGCCACAATGCGGACAGCGCTTTTCCTCAAAATTCATCTCACAGCACCTCCATCAGCGCTCGCGCGCTCTGATAGCGCTGCTCCGGCGCGGTCATCGTGCATTTGCGCACGATGCGGCCCATTTTCCCCGCCGCCATCTCGCGCGAGGGGTGCTTGCCCGTAAGCATGATATTGAGCAGCACGCCGAGCGAAAAAATGTCCGCCCGCTCGTCGGACTGGAAGATGCCATACTGCTCGGGCGCGGCAAAGCCCGTCGTGCCGAGCACCTGCGTGTCGCTCTCGGACTCGTCCTTGTAGATGCGCGCGGCGTCAAAGTCGATGAGCACGGCGTCGCTGCCGCGCAGGATGACG
>DPCD01000047.1:18547-18994 GCA_003516765.1 Clostridiales bacterium
CGCTGCCGCGCAGGATGACGTTTTCCGGTTTGACGTCGCGGTGCACCGCGCCCATCGAGTGCAGCACATGCAGCGCTTGGCAGAGCTGCATCGTGACCTGCCGCGCTTCCCTCTCCGTGAGCCGTGCCCCCATCAGAAGCTCTGCGAGCGTGTCGCCCTGCACGTATTCCTCCAGCACGGCGGTTTGGCCGTCCTGCTCCGCCGCTTCCATGATCTGCGGCAGATGCGGGCACAGCACTGGCAGCAGACGGCGATAGACCTCGCCGCTGCCGCTGTAGCGTCGGAAAACATAGCGCGTGCCGCTTTTCTTATGCCGCACGACGGAGACCGTCCCGCGCGGACTCCGCTTCAGCACGTGGAGCGTGTCGTATTCGGTTGTCACAGCCTCCAAAAAGCTCTCGTACAGCGTCATAAATTTCACACCCTATGCAGCCAGCATATTGTTTT
>DPCD01000047.1:19172-19470 GCA_003516765.1 Clostridiales bacterium
CTATGCAGCCAGCATATTGTTTTCGCCTGTTGAAAACGGTAAAATAAACACGAAGTATTATACTGGGGACTTGAATTTTTGTAAAGGCGGAAGATGGATGAAGATCGATATGGCACGAAAAAGCACGGATAATCTGCGCAGTGAGCTGATGGCCGCCCCTGATCTGACGACATTCCTTGCGGCAAACGAGGACAACTTCTCCTCGGCAAGCGCCGTGGCGCGACTCAACGAAATGCTTGAAAAGAAGGGTCTTTCCAAGGCCGCGCTCGCCAAGCAGTCCGGCATGAGCGAAATATAC
>DPCD01000051.1:0-622 GCA_003516765.1 Clostridiales bacterium
TGAAAAATGCGACTGGACATGGTTTGCCCCTCCTAATCGTTACCTTTTACACAAACAACCATTGACATAATACTACGTTTTTAGCATTTGCGCAAGAGGGAATTGACATTTTATTTCAAAATAGCGGGTCTTTTTTGTGGCTTTTTCATAGTTTTTCGTCATTCCCGCCAAAGCGCTGGGAATTTCTTACGCAATTCGCAAGCAGCTTTTTTTCGTCAAAATCACAAGAGCTTGTGATCAGCTGCTCGGTCCGCCCCATATCCAGTTCTGTCACCGCGCCAGGCGCGAGGTCTCCCAGCCAAAGCCCGCCCTCGCAGACGCGCTTGAGGTAGCACAGCGGCAGACCGCGAAATGCCATCATGCGCCGCACCTGATGGAACTTTCCTTCCTGTACGCGCACGGCGCTTCTGCCGAAGCCGAGCGGGAGGAGGACCGCCGGAAGACACGACAGCCCGTCCGGAAGCAAAAGACCCTTTGCGAACGCTTCGACATCCGCAGCTGTCGCTTCGCTGTCATGTTCGCAGTAATACGTCTTCCAGACGCCGTGCTTCGGGCTGATGATGCGGTGGGCTAAATTGCCGTCGTTTGTCAGCAGCAGCAGCCCCTCCGTGTCCTTGTCGAG
>DPCD01000051.1:826-2843 GCA_003516765.1 Clostridiales bacterium
CCCCTCCGTGTCCTTGTCGAGCCTTCCCACCGGCATGACGCCGAAGCGCCGGTAGCGCGCCGGAATGAGGTCCATGACGGTTTTCTGCCTGGGATCGTCCGCCGCCGTAAGATAGCCCGCGGGCTTGTTGAGCAGAATCAGCGCCGGGCGAAGCAGCTCGACCGGTTCGCCGTCGAGCAGAATCTGCGTACTCGTTTCGTCAAATTTTGTGCTCTCGTCGCGGCAGACGCTGCCGTTTACCGTGACGCGCCCGGCGCGGATGGCAGCGCGCAGCTCCTTGCGGGTGCCGGCGCCGGCGCTGGATAAAATTTTGTCCAATCTCTGCATGTTGTCTCTCTCCCGGTATATTTCTGTCCCTCCGGCAATAGGTTGTACCAACCTGACAAACTGGAGGGAACCATATGGTAATCATGACCGCCAAAGTCTCCAAACGAAAGATGCTGCTGGTATTGCTGCTGCTCGTCCTTGCCGCTGCCGTGCTGATTACGTGCCTCAAACGGGCGGATACGCCGGACACTTCGCAGGACACCGCCGAGGAAATTGCCGAGGTTGCGACCAATGAAGCGCGCGTAGCGTTTCTGGAGCAGTTCGGCTGGACGGTAGCGGAGGAGCCCGTGCAGACCCAGAAGGTGCGTGTGCCCGAGGAACCGTCGGAGGTGTTCCTGCGGTATAACGATCTGCAGCTGTCGCAGGGCTACGATCTTCTTTCCTACAGCGGAAAAACCCTCACGCGCTATGTCTACCAGATCACCAACTACCCCGGCACGGACGGCGTGTATTTTGCGACGCTGCTGGTCTACAACGACAACGTCGTTGGCGGAGACGTCGCTTCCAGCCGCCAGAACGGTGTGATGCATGGCTTTGCCATGCCGCAGGCACAGACTACGGGGCTGCTTCCGGTGACGGACGGAGAAGAAATTTCGGATAATTTATCTTAACAGAAAAAATTCCTCTTTACAACACGCCATATCGGAAGTATAATACGACCAAAGAAATTTAACATGTCTTCAGGGCAGGGTGCAATTCCCGACCGGCGGTAAAGTCCGCGAGCGAAAGCTGAACCGGTGTGATTCCGGTACCGACAGTACAGTCTGGATGAAAGAAGATCGCGGTGCGGATTCCGGAAAGATGAATTTCCTGGTTCTGCCTGCTGTGTTCAGCGCCCGGAGATGCGTTTCCGGACGCTCATTTTTTTATAGTCAGGTGATACATATGAAACCATCAACCCTCCAGCTTCTCCAGGAAAACCTCTCGTTTGTCGGTGTCAGCATTCTGCTGGTCGCTGTGATTCTGCTCGCGGCGCTCGGTTCGGAGCATCTGGTCATGCGCAAGCGCCACCGGTTAAAAAGAACGCGCGCCATCACGTTCATCGCCATGTTTTCGGCAATCGCGGCGGTGCTGCACATCGTGGATTTGCCGCTGTTCTTTGCGCCGTCGTTTTACAAGCTCGACTTCAGCGAACTTCCGGTCATGGTCTGCGCGTTTTATATGGGACCGGTCGCGGGCGTGACGTGCGAGTTTTTGAAGATTGTGCTGAAGCTTCTGATCAAGGGCACGTCCACCGCCTTTGTCGGCGACCTTGCAAACTTCCTCGTCGGATGCTCGTTTGTGCTGCCCGCGGCGATCTGCTATCAGGCAACGCTTTCCAAAAAGGGCGCGGTGTGGTCGCTCGCGCTCGGTACGGCGGTCATGAGCGTCTTTGGAAGCCTCTTTAACGCCTGGTATCTGATTCCGAAGTTCTCGGAGCTGTTCGGCATGCCGCTCGATGCGATCATTGCCATGGGTACCGCCGTCAATGCCTCCATCACGAGCCTTTCAACGCTGGTCCTGTTTGCGGTCGTTCCTTTTAATATTGTAAAGGGCGTGCTCGTTTCGATTCTCACGATGCTTCTTTATAAGCGCGTGGAGAAGGTGTTCTTCCGCCGCAGAAAGAGCACCTGAGAACGCGCCGGCAGCGTCTTGCTTTGCCTTGGGTGTATTTTTCCAACTCCCAACGCACCCGGACAGCGGGTCTTTT
>DPCD01000051.1:3072-19170 GCA_003516765.1 Clostridiales bacterium
CGAAAAAATGTCTTGCTCAGCGCAAAAAATCTTCGCTGCCGGTCACATTGGGCGTTGGAAGAATACACCCTTGGCATTTTGTATGGATTTGTGTTGTTTTGGGCAACCTTTTTTTGGTTTGCATTTTCCGGTATGATCAGCTATAATTTGAAGATCGATCAAATGAAAGGAAGCCGTCCATGAAAAAACCGCCCAAGCCTCGGCCGCTTCATATGCGCGGGGAGCTGAAAAAAACCATCCGCCGCGAGCCGGTTGTCTTTGCCGTGTATCTGGTTCTGCGTCTGATTGTCATCGCGTCGCTCGTCTTGGCGATTCTCCGGCGCGAATACGAAAGCGCGTTTGTATGCGTGCTGGTGCTGGTTTTGTTCATGCTGCCGTTTTTCATCCAGAAAAACTTCGGCATCCGGCTTCCGGGCGTGCTGGAAATCATCATTCTGCTGTTCATCTTTGCAGCCGAGATTCTCGGCGAGCTGCAAAGCTATTTTATCCAGTATCCGAACTGGGACACGATGCTGCACACGACAAACGGCTTTCTGTGTGCGGCGGTCGGCTTTTCGCTGATCGATATTCTCAACCGGAATGCGAAGATCAAGTTCACGCTCTCGCCCGTGTATGTGGCGTTGGCGGCGTTCTGCTTTTCCATGACGATCGGCGTTCTGTGGGAGTTTTTCGAGTTCGGTATGGACAGGCTTTTCCATATGGACATGCAGAAAGACACCATTGTCCACACAATTTCGTCCGTGATGCTCGACCACACGAACAGCAACATCCCCATCACGATTGACGGCATTACCTCCGTCGCGGTCAATGGACAGGACCTGGGCTTCTCCGGGTATCTCGACATCGGGCTTTACGATACGATGGAGGACCTGTTCGTCAACTTCATCGGCGCGACAGTGTTCAGTGTGATCGGCTATTTCTATCTCAAGCGCCGCGGCGGGGGCAGGTTTGCTGCCGCCTTTATTCCGACGCTCGAAGAAACCGAGAAGGAGGCAGACGCTGACTATGGCAATTCCCCCGCGCAGACATCCGATCCGGACGTTTCTTGAGACGTATCCGCATGTCTGGTATCTTCTGATCTGGATTGTCTACCTGATGCTGTTCTGGCTCGCGGAGCATCTGATTGTCGACAAGTACTGGGTGTCCTATCTTCCCATCGACGATAAAATTCCGTTCTGCCGGTTCTTTATCATTCCCTACTGTACCTGGCACCCGTTGCTGTTTCTGATGACGGCGTATCTGTTCTTTACCGACGCGCCCGCATTCAAGCGTTTCGTGGTCTACATCGGATTCGGCTTCGGCGGCTCGATTCTCTTCTGCATGCTCTTTCCGAACGGGCAGGACCTGCGTCCGACGGAATTTGCGCAGAACGATTTCTTCATCTGGCTGGTCAGGATGGTCTACGCCGCAGACACCAACACCAACGTGCTTCCGAGCATGCACGTCATCGGCTGTGCGGCATTGACGCTCGCGTGCTTCGATGCGCCCCGGCTGCGTGCAAAAAAGCTGCATCTGGTGATGCTGCCGCTGGGTGTTCTGATCAGCGCCTCAACGGTTTTTGTCAAGCAGCACTCGATGCTCGATGTGCTCGTTGCCATTCCGGTGAGCGTTGTTTTGTGCCTGATCGTCTATCGTCCGTTCCCCAGAAACCGGCTCAAACAGAATGCATAACCCCGCGCCCGTTTCCCGATCGGGGAGACGGGCGCTTTTTGTTACCGAAATGTTGTTTTTTCGGGAAAGCTGTGATATAATCGGCTGTGCAAGATAAACACCAGATTTTCAGGCTTTGGAGGCACTTTTATGTCCGACTTTTCCAGATTCCGCTCGGCGTTCAACGGCTTTTCCCGCACAGACGTTGTCAATTATATTGAAGAAACTTCCGCTGCGCACCAGAAGGCAATCGAGCAGCTCGAAGGAGAAAAGCAGCAGCTGATGCAGGAAAACGACCATCTGCTTGCCGAAAACGCCCGGCTGACGGCGGAGCTTGCCGATCTCAAGGCGGCGCAGGAGAAGCTGAAGGAAGAAGACAGCGCACTTTCTCAGCAGATTGTGACGCTCTCACAGGAGGCGTCTGAGCTTGCCGAGCGGGCGCAAAGGGCGCAGAAGGAGCTTGAAGATCTGAAAGCCGCGCAGGCAGAACCGGCGCAGGAGACGCAGGAGTCTGCGCCTGCCGAGCCGGAAATGCCGGACGGGGAGCCGGAAGCGGATGCGGAGAATCTGCAGACGCAGGAGCTTGCCGCTTATCGCCGTGCCGAGCAGGCAGAGCGCAACGCCATGGCGCGGGCGCGGAAGCTGCGCGAGCAGCTGAATCTGCTGTGCGAGCAGTCGAAGGACCGCTATCTGGACGCGGGCGAGGAAATTTCCGCGCTGAGCTCCGATCTTTCCGCGGGGCTTACGCGTCTTTCCGAGACGCTGGCGGATATTCAGGTGATCTTCGACGATGCAGAAAATGCATTCGACGAGCTGCAGCTCCCGGAAGAGGAATAAGCGTTTTCGATACGGAACAAATTTTTCAGGCTCACGCTCTGCGTGAGCCTGTGTTATGCATCAGATAGGAGTAAACGATGGAAGAAAAACGGGCGCTGCTCAAGCGGTATTTCGGTCACGCGGCGTTCCGCGGCGGGCAGGAGGCGCTGATTGACGCGATTTTGTCCGGGCGCGATGTGCTGGGCGTGATGCCGACCGGCGGGGGAAAGTCGGTCTGCTATCAGCTTCCGGCGCTGCTGCTGCCGGGGCTGACGGTTGTGGTCTCGCCGCTCATTTCCCTGATGAAAGACCAGGTAGCAGCGCTGACGGAGGCAGGGATACCGGCGGCGTTTCTCAACAGCTCGCTTTCTCTCGAGCAGCTGCGAAGCACCTATGCAAAAGCGTCTGCCGGGCAGTATAAGCTCCTGTATGTTGCGCCCGAACGATTGGAAACAGAGAGCTTTCTTTCCCTGACCGCCCGGATACCGGTGTCGCTTCTTGCGGTCGATGAGGCGCACTGCATCTCCCAGTGGGGGCAGGATTTCCGCCCAAGCTATCTGAAAATCGCGGCGTTCTTGTCCGCGCTGCCGCACAGACCCGTCGTCGCCGCCTTCACGGCGACCGCCACCACGCAGGTCCGCGCCGATATCATCGGACATCTGGGGCTTGCGAACCCGCTTTGCAACATCACGGGCTTCGACCGCCCGAACCTCTATTTTGAGGTGCTGCATCCGAACAGCAAGCTGGCAAAAACGCTGGAGCTGGTGCAGGCGCGCGCGGGAAAAGCCGGTATCGTCTACTGCGCCACGCGCGCAGGCGTCGAGCGGGTGTGCGAGTTTCTGTGCGACCGCGGCATTGCCGCCACGCGCTACCATGCAGGGCTTTCCGAGGAAGAACGGCGCGAAAATCAGGACGATTTCCGCTTTGACCGGAAGAGCGTCATGGTCGCGACAAACGCCTTCGGCATGGGCATCGACAAATCCAACGTCAGCTTTGTCATTCATTACAATATGCCCAAATCGTTGGAGGCGTATTATCAGGAAGCGGGGCGCGCCGGGCGCGACGGGAGCCCCGGCGAGTGTATCCTGCTGTACGCGCCCGGCGATGTGCAGACGGCAAAATTCCTGATCGAAAACGGCGGCAATGAGGATCTGCCCGCGGATGTGCTCTCGCAGGTGCGGCAGGCAGATGAAAAGCGGCTGCGCGACATGACCGGCTACTGCAAGACCAGCGCCTGCCTGCGCGGCTACATTCTTTCGTATTTCGGGCAGAGCCACCCCGAAAGCTGCGGCTGCTGCGGCAACTGCAAAACGGTCTTCCGCATGCGGGACGTGACGGTTCCGGCGCAGATGGTGCTTTCCTGCGTGTACCGCGTGCATGAAAAGCTCGGCTATTTTGTCGGGCGGACGCTCATTGTGCGCGTGCTGCGCGGCAGCCGGGACGCGCGCGTGCTGGAGCTGGGACTGGACAAGCTGTCTACCTACAACCTCATGCAGGATAAGGCGCGGGAGCTCAACGCGCTGTGCGATTTTCTGGAGGAAAACGGGTATCTCTTTACAGACCCCGAGCATCACACGCTCGAACCGGGCGTGCATGCCGCAGATGTTTTATTCCGGGGCAAGCAGCTGCTTATGCCCGTGCGGGAAGAGAACGAGCCGAAACTGGCTGCAAAAAAGAGCGGGAAGAAGGCATCTGCGCAGATGCCCGCGGCGGACGATCTGTTTTCCGTCCTGCGCGAGACGCGCATGCACATTGCGCAGCGGGAAAACGTTCCGGCGTATATCGTCTGCTCCAACTCTGCGCTTCTGGATATGGCGGAAAAAGCGCCCGAGACGATGGACGCGCTGCTGGACGTGTCCGGTATCGGCGAGGTGAAGGCGTGCCGCTACGGAGACGATTTTTTAACTGCCATCCGCGACTATAAGCACGGAAAGCTGTAACAGAAAAAAGACGGACCGCCGGAAACCCGGCGGTCCGTTTGCTGTATGCAGGAAGGAGCGTCAGACCAGTGCATACTGCTGGCTGTAGGCTTCGTAGTCGCGGCGGAACTCCGGTGCGCTCTGCTTGACGCCGTCGAGGTATTCATGCAGGTCCAGACTCTTGTGCTGCGTTTCGAGCATGCAGCCGGCAATGTTGGAGCAGTGGTCTGCCACACGCTCAAAGTTTGTGAGCAGGTCCGTCCAGATGAAGCCGGTTTCCAGACTGCACGCGCCTTTCTGAAGCCGCGCGATCTGGCGCGTGCGCAGCTGGCCCTTCAGACCGTCGATGACCTGCTCCAAGGGCTCGACGCGGCTTGCCGCGGACAGGTCTCCGGTCCGGAAGGCGGTGAGACTCAGACGGATGATTTCCTGCACGGCATGCTCGAGCGTCGTCAGCTCCTGCTGCGCGTCGGCAGGGAGGGTGATTTTCTTGGCGTGCAGCTCCTCGGCAGACTCGAGAATGTTGACCGCGTGGTCCGCGATGCGTTCAAAGTCGCTGATCAGATGCAGAAGACGTCCGGACTCGTCGGAGTCGTTCGCGGTCATGGGGCGCTGCGCCAGCATGAGAAGATAGGTGCCGAGCGCGTCTTCGTAGCGGTCGGTGCTGTCTTCGAGCGCGCGGATTTTTTCGTCCAGCGCGGGCGAGGCGTCCGTGAGCGCGTCGATGGAGAGGTTCAGCGCGTCCGAGGCTTCCTACGCCATGTCGAGCGCAACCACACGGCAGCGCTCCACGGCAATGGCGGGCGTTGCAAGCAAACGCTCGTCGAGCATCGGACCGTCTGCTTCGTGCGCGGTCTTGTCCGGCACCAGCGCGATCGAGAGCTTTTCCAGCAGTCCGCTTGCGGGCATCAGGATTGCCGTGCAGACAATGTTAAAGAGCGAATGCGCAACGGCAATGGTCGCTGCCGTGGCAGGAAGGGACAAAAACGCGGGCTGAAGCATTGCGCGCACCGCGCAGAAGACAACGAGCATCACTGCCGTACCGATGATGTTGAAGCTTAAGTGGACCACGGCGGCGCGCTTTGCGTTCGTGTTTGCGCCGATGGAAGAGAGCATCGCGGTCACGCAGGTGCCGATGTTCTGACCCATGATGATCGGAATTGCCGACGCCATCGTAATGGCGCCCGTACTCGCAAGCGCCTGTAAGACGCCGACGGAGGCGGAAGACGACTGGATAATTGCCGTAAACACCGCGCCGGCAAGCACGCCGAGAATCGGGTTCGAGAACAGAAGCAGCAGACTCCGGAAGCTTTCGCTTGTGCGCAGCGGGGAAACTGCGCCGCTCATTGCCTCCATGCCGTACATCAAGACGGCAAAGCCGAGCAGAATCGAGCCTGTGTCCTTCTGGCGCTCCTTGCCCGCCATGATGAGAACGATGCCGACCAGCGCGAGAACCGGGGTAAACGACGAGGGCTTGAGCAGCTGGATGAAAAGGCTTGAGCCGTCGAGACCGGCTAAGCTCAAAAGCCACGCCGTGACCGTCGTGCCGACGTTTGCGCCCATGATCACGTGGATTGCCTGCTTGAGCGTCATAAGCCCGGAGTTTACAAAGCCCACGACCATGACCGTCGTCGCAGACGACGACTGGATGACCGCCGTCACGCCGAGACCGGTCAAAAAGCCTGCGAGCTTGCTGCCCGTCAGCTTTCCGAGCAGCGCCTTGAGCTGACCGCCCGCCCGCTTTTCCAGCGCCGTGCCCATCACGTGCATGCCGAATAAAAACAGACTCAAGCCGCCGATTAAATTCAGAACGTCAAAGAAACTCATGGATGATACCTTCCTCTTTTTCTTACAAATCTCAGATCTCGTTTTTACAGGAGGCATCATACCGCCGCTTCGTAAAATCTGCGTCCCGGCGAATGTAAAATTCATGTCAAATGTTTGATGCTTTTGTTAAACCACGTAAAATTCCCCCGCGCTTTGTTAAATGCAACAAAGCACGGGGGATTTTTTGTGCTATTCGCGCGAAAGCTCTTCGCCGTCCAGATTGTAAAAGCGGATGTCGGGGGAGGTGCCGTCGTATTCGGGCTTCGAGAATTTTTCGGGCCACTCGAAGACGACCAGAATGCTCTGGTGGTAGACGACGTATTTGCGCTGCGTTGTGCCGTCCCAGCTGGCGCGCACCTCATAGAGGTCTGTTCGGTCGGGCGAGGCGGTGACGATGGTGAAGGGCTTGACGGGATTCTGGAGGGTGACGGTCTGGGAGAAGAAGTCGTGCGTGACGTCGTCGGCGTGAACCTCGCAGAGCGTAGGACCGAAGATGCTTCCATCGTCTTCAAAAATTGCGGTTCCGGTGAGATCTGTCCCGCTGCGCGTTCCGGTAAAGCGGGCGACCAGAACGCCAGGCAGCGTGTCTGACTGATAGCACGAGGTAAGAAGCGGCGGCGCGTCCTCGTCAAAGCCGCCCAGCGTCTGTTGCAGAAGGCTTTGCAGGTCCTCCGTGACGAACGTCCGCTCGTCGCGCGTGAGTTCAAACAGCCAGCGGATGCCGGCGGTATTCGTGTCCCACAGCCCATGGCACAAGGCGAGATAGACGGTCTTTCCGTTCTGCATCACAAGGTAAAAGGAGAGATTCCGTTCTCCCTTACGCTGCGTGACCCATGCGGTCTGCGCATTTGACAGCTCTGTTAAAAGCGCGTCGTCGACCCAGCCGTCGAAGAAAAGACCGCGCAGATACCAGTCGGGGAGCGTTACCTCGCGCAGCTCGCCGCTTTCCGGAAAGCCCTCGGCGGAAATGCGCGAGGAGCGGCGCGCATAGAGAACGTGATCGCCAGAAAGCGCAAAGCCGAGATAATCACCCGGGCGATAGGCATAGTCATACTGCGGCGAAGAGTAAAGCAGCTGCGAGATGGCGTAGCGGTGATGGAAGATACTCTCCTTGAGATAGGGATTGACCGCCAGACCCGTTCCGAGCAGCAGAACCAGCACCAGCGCCAGCGCGCAGACGATTCGTGCGGGCTTTTTCCAGTTCAGGACCCTGCGGATACGCGTCTCCGGCTCGGGCTGGCTGAACGCGGGCAGGGGAAAGGCGGGATTATCACCGGACAGCGTCAGAAGCGTCTGCGCGTAGTCGCACCGCTCGGCTGCAGAAAGAGACGCGGTCGACGCTTCGTCGCACGCCAGCTCCAGATCGCGCCCGAACAGCCCCCAGCACAGCCAGACCACAGGGTCGAACCAATGCAGGCACAGGCACAAAAGCGCCAGCAGCTTCCACACATGGTCACACCGCCTGACATGCGTTTTCTCATGCAGCAGCACATAGCGCTGTTCCAGCTCGGATAAGCCGGACGGAAGATAGATGCGCGGGCAGAACAGCCCGAGGACAAACGCGCAGGAAAGCCGGTCCGAGCGGTACACGCCGGGGGAAAGCTCCTGCGCAGCTTGAAGCTGCCGCCTGAGCCGCAGAAGCTTCACCGTCTGGGAAAGCGCCAGCGCCGCCATGCCCAAAAGCCACACATAGGGCGCAAGCTCAAGCGCGAGATTGCCCCACTGCCGCGCGGTCAGCGCCCGGTCATTGTGATTGACGATGTGCTGTGCGCCGGCTCTCAGGCGCAGGGCGGCAAGCTCGTCGGACGACGGAAGGTCCTCCACCGCGCTTGCCGCCTGCTCTGCCGCCTTCGGCACGAGGGACACAGGCGCGTCGATGGATACGGGACACAGAAGCCGGAAGCAGACGACCGCCCATAAAAGAACCGTCAGCCGCTTCGGCGCGCGCCGGAACAAAAGCCGCGCCAGCAAAACCGCCAGCATGACGGCAATTGTTACAATCTCGCGCGCCAAAAAGCCCTTGAAAAATTCGCTCATAGCGCCCTCCTTGCCTCGTCGATGAGCGCTTGCAGCGTGTCCTGCTGCTCGCGTGTGAGCGTCTTTCCCCGGGTGAACGCAGCAAGAAACGCCGGAAGCGAGCCGCCGAACGACTGCTCGACAAAGCTCCGGCTCTCGCGCGCGAGGTAGTCCTCCCGCGACAAAAGCGCGCGCACCGTGCCGCCGTCGTTTTCAAAAAGACCCTTTTCGCACAGACGGCGCAGGACCGTATACGTCGTCGATTTTTTCCAGCCGAGCGCCTCGTTTGCAAGCCCGACCAGCGCGCCCGAGGAAACAGGCGCGTTCGCCCAGATCAGCTCGGCAAAGCGCAGTTCTGCAGCGCCGAGCGAGGTTTCTGCCATAAAGATTGCCTCCTTTTCGTGACATATGGACGGTTTACATGCTGTAGACTATCTTGAGTTTACAGCATGTAGATCAAAATGTCAAGCAAAAAGGTCCGGCAGTGTCTGCCGGACCTTGCACGGGTTCAAATATTAAAACGTGACCGTGATCGTGGTGCCCTTGCCGGGCTGGCTTTTCAGCTCGAGTCTTGCGCCGTGGTACTGCGCGGCGTGGCGGACGATGGAAAGACCCAGTCCCGTGCCGCCAACCTCCTTGGAGTGGCTTTTATCGACGCGGTAGAACCGCTCAAACACACGCGGCTGGTGGGCATAGGGAATGCCGATGCCGGTGTCCGAGACACTCAAAATCGTCCGTCCGGCGCTTTTGCGGACAGATGCCGTGACGCTGCCGCCGGGAACGTTATATTTGATCGCGTTGTCGAGCAGATTGTAGATCATTTCCTTGAGCAGCTGCTCCACACCCTCAATTTCCGCATGCTCTCCGGTCAGCGCCAGCGTCACCGACTGCCGCGCGGCGACAGGGGAGAGCCGCTCGATGCTCTGCGCGCAAAGATCATAGAGATCGACCGGCGCGCGCTGGAACTGCGTGCTGTTTTCGTCCAGTCTGGAAAGCTGGATGATGTCGTTGACCAGCCCGATCAGCCGCAGGCTCTCCTTATAGATATCGCCCGAAAACTCCGGGATTTTCTCCGGCGGCACCAAACCCTCCTTCATGAGCTCTGCAAAGCCGGAGATGGAGGTGAGCGGCGTTTTCAGCTCGTGCGACACGTTCGCGGAAAACTCGCGGCGCAGGCGCTCTCGCTGCTCGCGCTCGGTGACATCCATGAACAGAACCACCGCGCCTGCCACCTGCCCGGAGGCAACGACGGGATTTGCAAGTACCTGCCAGCTCGTCTCGTCGATGGTTAAAAGCAGCTCTGCATGCGAGCCGGAGAGCGCGGTATCCACGGCGTCGAATATTTCCTGCCTGCATTCGGCGTCGTATAACAGACAGCCGGGCTTTAATTCCCGTCCGCCCAGGACCTCAAGCGCGCTGTGGTTGCTGGAGAGCACATGCATCTTGCAGTCGACCAGCAGAAAGCCTTCGCGCATGTTTTCCGTGATTGCGGTAAACTCGCGCTGGCGCAGCTGCAGCTCGTTCATCTGCTTGCCGATGGTGCGGTTCTGCTCGCGCAGCTTGTCAAACAGCGGCGTCAGCTCCGGATAGCTCGGCAGCGGCGCAGGATTGTCGGGATTGATGGCGTTGAGGGGCTTCGTGATCTGCCGCGCCAGCCGGTAAGACAGCACGCCGCAGAGAATCAGCACCAGCGTTGCCACCCACAAAAACGGCGTGAGCAGCATAAGAATCATCGCAGGGAGCGAATTCTGCGTGCACGAAACGCGCAGGACGGTGCCGCCCTCCAGAAGCTTTGCATAATAAAACGTGCGCTGCAAAAGCGTCTTGGAATAGCGCGAGGTCTGTGCCTCGCCGGTTTGCAGCGCGTGATCGATCTCCTCGCGGTCCGCGTGGCTTTCCAGAAGCTGCGCCGGTGCGGCGCTGTCATAGAGAACGGTGCCGTTTGCAGCAATCCACGTCACGCGGTCGTCCGGCACGAAGCTGTCAAAATAATCGCTGCCCACGGCGCCCAAGCCCTGAGCGATTGCCGCCTCTTCCGCGCGCAGCCTGGCAAACGCGCCGTCTTCATAGTCGCGGTACATGACGCCGAAAAACAGCAGCGCGCTTGCCAGCAGCGCCGAGATGGCGACCAGATACGAAATGCGCAGGATTTTTCCCGTCATGTGCCGGACCCCAGCTTATAGCCTACGCCGCGAATCGTCTCAATGAGGCTGCCTGCTGCGCCGAGCTTGACGCGAAGCGTGCGGATGTGAACGTCCAGCGTCCGGTTTTCGCGCTCTGCATCAAAGCCCCAGACGCGGTCCATCAGCACCTGCCGGGTGAGGACGAGTCCCTGATTGTCCAGAAGCAGGCACAGAAGCTCAAACTCCTTGTTGGTGAGCGTTACGTCCTGCCCGTCGACCCGCACAATGTGCTGCTCGGGGCAGACGTAGAGCGGTCCCAGCCGGTACTCGCGCACGGACTGCGCGGGCTGCGAGCGCCGCAGAACGGCGCGGATGCGCGCAATCAGCTCGAGCATGCTGAACGGCTTGGAGATAAAATCGTCCGCGCCGTTGTCCAGTCCGATCACCCGGTCAAACTCCGAGTTTTTCGCCGTGAGCAGAATTACAGGCAGCCGCCTCGTCTCCGGTGCGGCGCGCAGCTTTTTTAAAATCTGCAGGCCGTCTTCCTCCGGGAGCATGATGTCCAGCAGCACCAGTTCCGCCGCCTTCTGCTCCATTGCCCGCCAGAACGCAGACGGCAGGGAAAAGCCCTCCGCCTCAAAGCCCTGGCTTTCCAGCCCGTAGATCACAAGCTTTCGGATGCTGTCGTCGTCTTCCAGAAAATAAATCACGCCGTTTCCTCCTGCTCCATCGTTTCTGTGTCAAATTTTAACGTAGAATGCACACAAAATCCATGGATATGCAAAGATTTAACATAGATTTAACATTCAACTGCCGAAATATTTAACGTAAGGCGCTTATATTAAATTTGTGATTCTATGGATATGGAGCCAGACATGAGTATTTCGAATTTGATTTCCCTGCTCAGCGGCATCGCGCTGTTCCTGTTCGGCATGTCGCTGATGGGAGACGGACTGAAAAAGGTTGCGGGCAACAAGCTCGAGGTGATTTTATATCAGCTGACCGGCAAGCCCCTCAAGGGCTTTCTGCTCGGCACGGCGGTGACGGCGGTCATTCAGTCGTCGTCGGCGACAAGCGTGATGGTTGTCGGCTTTGTCAACTCCGGCATGATGCGCGTGCGCCAGGCAATCAGCATCGTCATGGGCGCCATTCTCGGCACCAGCATCACGGGCTGGATCATCTGTCTGTCGGACCTCGGCGGAGGCGGCGGCTGGGTGGACCTGTTTTCCACGGCGACGCTCACGGGCATTATCTCTGTTGCAGGCATTCTACTCCGCATGTTCTCCAAAAATCAGACCAAGCAGCACGTCGGCGATATTCTCATGGGCTTTGCCGTTCTGATGTTCGGCATGTCGACGATGTCTGCGGCAGTCTCGCCGCTGCGTGACGAGCCGGTGTTCCTGCGCATTCTGACCTCGTTCTCCAATCCGCTTCTCGGCATCCTGTTCGGCACGCTCTTTACCTGCGTGCTGCAGAGCGCGTCGGCGGCGGTCGGTATTCTGCAGGCGCTGGCGTCGACGGGCGTGATCGATTTTTCCATCGCCCTTCCCATCATCATGGGCATTGCCATTGGCGCGGCGATGCCGGTGCTTCTGTCTGCGGTCGGCGCGAATGTCAACGGCAAGCGCACGGCAATGGTCTATCTCGTCGTCGAGGTGGCAGGCGTCGTGTTCTGGGCGGCGGCATTTTATCTGGCAAACGCCGTGTTCCGGTTTTCCTTTCTGAATATGCCGATGACGAGCGTCTCCATCGCCTTCGTCAACACGCTCTTCCGCTTCGTGAAGGTCGTGATTCTGCTGCCGTTCACCGATGTCATTGAGGCGGTTGTCAACGCTCTGGTCAAGGACAAGGGCGACCAGAAGCCTGCAAACGAGCCTGCCGCAATGCATCTCGAGGAGCGCTTTTTGCAGCACCCGGCGCTTGCCATTGAGCAGAGCCGCATTACCATCAATTCCATGGCGGCGGACGCAGAGCTGAACTTCTCGGGCGCGCTGGCGCTGCTGAGTAACTATACGGACGATGATTTTGCCGAGGTCCAGCGTATGGAGGGCGTCATCGACCGCTACGAGGATATTCTGGGCACGTATCTTGTAAAGCTCACCGGACGCGAGCTGTCGAGCCGGCAGAGCGCGGACGTGTCGAAGTTTCTGCATACGATCTCTGATTTCGAGCGAATTTCCGACCATGCGCTCAACGTCGCCGAGGCGGCGCAGGAAATCAGCCAGAAGGGGATTACATTCTCCGGCGACGCGCGCCATGAGCTTTCGGTGCTGACGAGCGCACTGCGCGAGATCCTGCACAACGCCATCCGTGCGTTTATCATCGAGGACCTGGAGCTTGCGAAGCGTGTCGAGCCGCTGGAAGAGCTGATTGACGCGCTGTGCGACGAAATGAAGCTGCACCATGTCGACCGGCTGCAGAAAGGTACATGTACGCTCAGCCAGGGCTTTGTGTTCAACGACCTGCTCACCAACTACGAGCGTGTGGCGGACCACTGCTCGAACATTGCCGTTGCCATGATCGAGCTGGAGGCGGACTCTTTTGATACGCACGAGTACCTCAGCAGCGTCAAGGCGATGAAATCTGCGGCATACGAGCGCTATTACGAAGAGTACCGACAGCAATTCGCCTTATAATCAGCAATTCTCATGCCCACGCGCACACCAGAGCGCCTGGGCATTTTTGCATAGTCTTGCGATGCAGCAGCGCCCGATGCTCCGTACCGGCAGCAAGGTGCGGAGGACAGAAAGGAGGATCGCAATGGAACAAATCGGGCGCTTTGCGCCAAGCCCCAGCGGCAGAATGCATCTGGGAAACGTATTTTCGGCAATGCTTGCGTGGCTGTCGATCCGAAGCTGCGGCGGAAAGCTCGTGCTTCGCATCGAGGATCTGGACCCGGACCGGTGCAGACGGGAATATGCCGATCAGCTCAAGCGCGATCTCGAGTGGCTGGGTCTTACCTGGGACGAGGAACAGACGCCGCAGAGTCTGCGGTCGGAGGCATACCACGAGATGTTCTCGCGGCTGGAAGAAAAGCGCCTTGTCTACCCTTGCTACTGCTCGCGCGTGGAACTGCACGCGGCGTCTGCGCCCCATGCCTCGGACGGGACGCCGCTGTATGCCGGAACCTGCCGGAATCTGACGGACGCCCAGCGCGCGGCAAAAACGAAAACGCCGTGCTGGCGCGTAGCAGTTCCGGACGAGGACGTTTCCTTTACCGATGGTCTGCAGGGGGCGTATACGCAGAATCTGGCGCGCGGCTGCGGTGATTTTATCATCCGGCGCGCAGACGGCGTGTATGCCTATCAGCTGGCAGTTGTGACCGACGATGCGCAGGCGGGCGTGACACAGGTGGTCCGTGGGAGCGACCTTCTGTCTTCCACGCCGCGCCAGATTTGGCTGCAGCGGCAGCTGGGTTTCCCCGAGCCCAGCTACTATCATGTGCCGCTGCTGGTGGCGCCGGACGGACGGCGGCTATCGAAGCGCGAAAAGGATCTGGACATGGGGGCGCTGCGCAGGCGGTATACACCCGAACAGCTTCTGGGGATGCTGGCGCATGCGTGCGGGCTGCTTTCTCACAGCGAAAGCGTCCGCGCAGGTGAGCTTGCAGGGGAATTTTCATGGCAGATGGTACAAAAGGAGAACATTGTTATCACAAATCCGTAAAAATACATCGAATATAGGGTTTGCAAGATGGCAGGCTGCGTGTTATAATAAACGCTGTATGGGACTTTTCTTTGAAGGAAAAGTATGATTCTTTGAAGGGATGAAAAAAGATGTACAAAATTGTGTGCAAAAAGGAACTCAATTCCGCGGTAACGTACATGGAGATTGAAGCTCCGTTCGTTGCCAGAAAGGCGAAAGCCGGTCAGTTCATCATTTTCCGCGTCGACGACAAGTCCGAGCGGGTGCCGCTGACGATCGCGGGCTACGACCGCGAAAAGGGCACCGTCGCCATCATCTTCCAGAAGGTCGGTCTTTCCACCGAGCTTCTCGGCAGCATGAACGAGGGCGATTATATCCAGGACTTCGTCGGTCCCCTTGGCAAGCCCACCGATGTGGAGGGCAAAAAGCGTGTCTGTGTGGTCGGCGGCGGCGTCGGCTGCGCGATTGCGTATCCGTCTGCAAAGGCATTCAAGGAAGCAGGCGTCGAGGTTGACGTCATCATCGGCTTCCGCAACAAGGACATCGTCATTCTCGAAGACGAGTTCAAGGCGGCGTGCGACCATCTGTATCTCATGACCGACGATGGCAGCTACGGCGAGCACGGCTTTGTTACCGTGAAGCTGCAGCAGCTGCTCGAAGCGGGCACGCAGTACGACGAGGTCCTCGCCATCGGTCCGATTCCGATGATGAAGTTCGTCTCCAAAACCACAGAACCCTTTGGCGTCAAGACCATCGTCTCTCTCAACCCCATCATGGTCGACGGCACCGGCATGTGCGGCGGCTGCCGCGTGACGGTCGGCGGCGAGGTGAAGTTCGCCTGCGTCGACGGACCCGATTTCGACGGTCATAAGGTGGACTACGCAGAGCTTATGAACCGCAACGGCGTCTATCGCGAGCGCGAGGCTGAGGTTCGCCAGACACACAAATGCCGGCTCGAAAAGCTGGGCGAAGAGCTGATCAAGTAAGGGGAGGAGAAGAACCATGGCTAATATGCAGATGACCAAGACTCCGATGCCGGAGCAGGACCCCAACGTCCGCAACAAGAACTTCAAGGAAGTCACCCTGGGCTACACTGCCGAGATGGCAATCAACGAGGCGCAGCGCTGCATGCAGTGCAAGAAGCCGAAGTGCGTCGAAGGCTGCCCGGTCAACATCCGGATTCCGGAATTTATCGCAAAGGTTGCCGAGGGCGATTTCGCCGCGGCTTATGAAGTCATTACCTCCACGAACGCGCTGCCCGCGCTGTCGGGTCGTGTCTGTCCGCAGGAGACGCAGTGCGAGTCCAAGTGCGTGCGCGGAGTAAAGGGCGAGCCGGTTGCCATCGGCAGACTCGAGCGCTTCGTCGCCGACTGGTATCGCGAGAATGTCAACGCCATGCCGCAGAAGGCGCAGTCCAACGGCATCAAGGTCGCCGTGGTCGGCTCCGGTCCTTCGGGTCTGACG
This sequence comes from Clostridiales bacterium, assembly GCA_003516765.1. Lineage (GTDB taxonomy): Bacteria > Bacillota > Clostridia > Oscillospirales > Oscillospiraceae > CAG-170. The sequence continues at coordinate 18,533 of DPCD01000051.1, forward strand.
TGCGCGTCCGAGCTTGCAAAGAAGGGCTACGAGGTCTCGATCTTTGAAGCGCTCCACACCGCAGGCGGCGTGCTGGTCTATGGTATCCCCGAATTCCGTCTGCCGAAGGCGATTGTTGCCAACGAGGTCGAAAAGCTCAAGGCGCAGGGCGTTACGGTCATGACCGACATGGTCATCGGCAAGGTGCTTTCGATCGACGAGCTGTTCGAAGAGCTGGGCTTCAAGGCAGTCTTCGTTGGCTCCGGCGCGGGTCTTCCGATGTTCATGCACATTCCGGGAGAAGCCCTCAAGGGCGTCTGCTCGGCAAACGAATACCTCACCCGTATCAACCTCATGAAGGCGTACAAGGAAGAATACGATACCCCGATTCTGCACTCCAAGGCGGCAGCAATCGTCGGCGGCGGCAACGTCGCGATGGACGCTGCGCGCTGCGCAAAGCGTATGGGCGCGGAAAAGGTCTACATCGTCTATCGCCGCGGCGAGGCAGAGATGCCCGCGAGACTCGAAGAGCAGCACCACGCCAAGGAAGAGGGCATCGAGTTCATGACCCTCACGAACCCCGTTGAGATTCTCGGTGGCGAGGATGGCAGAGTCAACGGCATGAAGTGCATCAAGATGGAGCTCGGCGAGCCCGACGC
>DPCD01000173.1:0-4601 GCA_003516765.1 Clostridiales bacterium
TACCAGGCTGGCAGGGCACTGCCGGTTGAAACTGGCGCCTGCCGCCACGGACGGCAGCAAAAACTCACAGTGCCGCCTTCACAAAGGCAAACACCTCCCGCAGGAGGTAATTCACCCGCAAAACCTCCGGCGAGGTCCTGCTTGCCAGCCCATACGGCTCCATGCCGAGCTTCTTCGCCAGATATTTTGCCCGGCAGAGATGAAAATCACTCGTGATGATCAGCACGCGGTCGGTCCGCATGCCGTGTGCCTGCGCAAGCGTCCGGGAAAATTCCAGATTCTCACGCGTGTCGCTCGCCTGCTCTTCGAGCAGAACCCGGCTTTCGTCCACACCGCGCGCGGTGAGATACTTTGCCATGACGGACGCTTCCGTATACGCTTCGTCCGCGCCCTGCCCGCCGGAGACGACGACGCTTACCTGCGGATGCCCGGTTAAATACTCCAGCGCCAGATTGAGCCGCTTTTTGAGCGTCAGCGAGGGCTGATCGCCCTGCACCTGCGCGCCCAGCACCACGACAAACTCCGGCGCGTCTGCGCCTTCCGGCGCGTTCGAGCGTCCCTCGCGATCAATATAGATCATCGCTCCAAGCACCGTCAGCATGCAAACGCCGGTGAGCGTCAGTAAAATCATGCGCCACGTCCTTTCGTGTTTTTTTCCGCGCAGCAGCCGCAGCGCAAGACACACCGCGCCCAGCGCCAGAAAGCACAGCCCCGTCATTGCCACATGAAACGGCAGCAAAATACACACGATGCCAAGAACTGCGAAAATTACCGCCAGTACATACAGCGTCATACGCTTTCCTCCAACTGCAAACTCAGGCTTTCCCATTCGTCCATCATGCCGGAGAGCTTCGTCTCTTCCTCCTGCTTTTCCTCCATCAGACGCGAAAGCTCCTGATAGTCGGCGCTTGCCGCCGTGATTTTTTCATCCAGCCCGGCGATCAGCGTCTCCTGCTTTTCAATGTCGCGTTCGAGCGCCTTGATCTTCTTTTCCATCGCCTTGCTGCCGCCGGTACTTTTAGGCTTTTCCTTTTTCTCGCGCTTTTCCTTCGCGGCAGGCGCCGCCTGCATTGCCTCAAAGGCTTTGATCGAGCGGTATTTTTCATAGCCGCACGGAAAATCGCGGATGGTCTGGTTTTCCAGCTCCCAGATGCGCGTGGCGAATTTGTCCACAAAATAGCGGTCGTGGGACACGAACAGCAGTGCGCACTCGTACTCCTCCAGCGCGTCTTCGACCCACTCTCTGGAAGCCAGGTCCAGATGGTTCGTCGGCTCGTCGAGAATGAGCAGATTGATCTTCTCGTCCATCAGCATGCACAGCCGCAGCCTCGACTGCTCGCCGCCGGAGAGCGATGAGACGGTCTTGAACACGTCCTCGCCTTCGAAAAGATATGCGCCCAGCCGGTCGCGCGCAGTCTGCACGGTGCAGTTTTTTTCATAGAGCATCGTGTCAAGTAACGTCCGCTCGGGGTGCTCAAAGTGGATGATCTGCGGCAGGTACGCCCACTTGACCGTGGGACCGAATTTGACCTTACCCGCGCCCGCTTCCTCTCCGAGCAGGACCTTCAGAAATGTCGTCTTGCCCGTGCCGTTGTCGCCCAAAAGCGCGATGCGCTCGCCGCCTGCAACCTGCAGGTCCACGTCATGGAAGAGCGTCCTTCCGTCAAACGCCTTGCCGAGCCCCTTCACGGACAGCACCTCGTCGCCAAAAAAATCCCGCTCGGCAAAGCGCGCACGCATGGTCTTTTCTGTCTTCGGCTTTTCGGTCTTTTCAATCCGGTCCATCCGGTGCTGGATGGACATCGCGCGCCGGTAGAGCGTGCGGTTGTTGATGCCCCAGCCCTTCATGCGCTCGAGCGTAAAGCCCAGCTGCGAGAGCTTCGCCTGCTCCTTTTCATACTGCTTGAGCTGCAGCTCAAAGCGCGCCTGCTTTTCCTGCACGTAAAACGAGTAGTTGCCGGAGTAAAACTCCGCCTTGCCGTTCGAAATTTCAATGATGCGATTTACCACGCGGTCCAGAAAATACCGGTCATGGGAAATCGTCAGAACCGTTCCCTTAAAGCGCGAAATATATTCCTCCAGCCACTCCACCGCGTGCATATCCAGATGGTTGGTCGGCTCGTCGAGCAGCAGAATGTCGGTCTTCTCCAGAAGCAGCCGCGCCAGATTCACTCTCGTCTTTTCTCCGCCGGAAAGAGAAGAAAACAGCTGCTCACGCTGCTGGACCGGAATGGCAAGGCCGTTGCAGATTTTATCCGTTTCGGTGTCGATCTCATATCCGCCGCCGGCTTCAAAGCGGTTCGTGAGCGCGTCATACTCCGACAGGATTTCCTTCGGCGTATGCTCGGTCATCTGCCCCTCCAGCTCGCGCATGCGAGATTTGATTCTGTCCAGCCCGGAGAACGCCGCGCGCAGCACGTCGCTGACCAGATACTCCGGCGGATAGACCGGAATCTGGGAAATGAGCCCCACCTTTTTGCCCTGCGCGAAGGCAATCGTGCCGGAATTATAGTCGATTTCGCCCGTCAGAATCTTAAATAGCGTCGTCTTGCCCGCGCCGTTTTTGCCGAGCAGCCCGACGCGCTCGCCCGACTGCACGTCAAAACTGATGCCGTCTAAAAGATTCCCGTCCTCGTCAAAGCTCTTGACAAGGTCCTTTACAGAAATGTCAATCATGTTGTTTCCTCAAACAGCGAGAGAAACTCCTCCCGCGTATATAATAAATTCAGCGCGTCCAGCAGCGCGTTCGCGCTCATGTGCGCCGGAAAGCGCAGGCGGTCTAAAAATGCCTCGCGTTTTTTCTGACTGTCCGGTCTGCCGGAAAGTCCGGCGGTATAAAGATCAAGCTTTGTAATGCCATCGCCTTTCTTTTTTACCGGTTCGCCGCCTAAATCCGCGCCCGCATTGGAAAGCGCTTCCAGGAGAATTTCCTTCGTCATGCCCTCCACGCCGAGCAGCCCTTCTTTTCCGGGTGCGCGCTTGCGCTTTTCCTTGCCGGGAATGTCTGGGATGTAGGCGTGCAGCACGCCCTGTTTCGGAAGCGCCCCTTTTAAAAAGTTGCGGATCACGAAGCCCGCGCCGTCGGAATCGGTGAAGATAATCAGCCCCGTCGTCTGCGCCGCGCGCCGCAAAAGCGACAAAAGCGCCCTATCGTGCATCACACCAAAGCCGTGCGTCTGGAAAATCGTCGCGTCCACCAGCTGCGAGAGCGTATTCTGATCGTACTTTCCCTCGACGACAATCGCCTGCCTGATCTTAACCACGGCGTGCCTCCTGCCAGAGCGTCGCAATCAGGACCTCCAGAAGCCGCTCGGGTTCGTCCACGCTGCGCTTCATATCACGGTCCGCCTGCAGGCACAGCTCTACCGCCCGCGCGCAGAACGCCTCCGGAACCTTTCGCGCCGCAGTGAAGGTAAGGTTTGCCGCGTAGCTGCTCTTGTTGCCGGTCAGATCCATAAAGGTCTGCTGGTTTTTGCCGCAGGCGGCAAGCGTTTTGGCATAGTAGAGCCTACGGATCTGCGAGCCGACCGCGCCGAGAATCGCAATCGGCTCTGCCTGCATGGCAAAAAGCTCCTGCAGCTTCGTCAGCGCCAGCTGAAAATTCCCGTCTGCCACGGCGTTCGAAATATCAAAGGTCTGCGCATTGAGCACTGGTGTCACCACCGCGTCGATGTCCGAGCGCTGGATTTCTTCTCCGGAGGCATAGGCGGAGATTTTTTTGATTTCGCCGGACAGCTGCGTCATACCGCCGCCGGTCAGGAAAATCAGATAGCTTGCCAGCTTGTCGGAAATCAGCTTTCCCTCCGCCCGGAAGTGCCGCGCAATCCAAGTGCAGAGCTCCCGCTCCGAGGGCTTCTGAAATTCCAGCACCTGCGCATGCTTTTTGAGCGTATCGGAGAGCTTGCGCAGCTGCCCGTTCGGCCTATACTCGATCGTATCGTAGCAGAACACCAGACACACATAGTCCGGCAAATCTTCAAAAATGCTGCGGTACTGCTCTCTTGCCTGCTCGGGGAGCTTGAACAAATCCACATCGTCCACGCGCACCAGCGTCCGCTCCGCCATCATGGGTATCGCCTCCACCGCGTCCAGAAGCGCCTGCGGAGAAATGGTCGCAGCGTCAAAGCGGTGGGTGTTGAATTCCGCGGCAGGTCCGCATGCCAGCTTTTTTGTCAGCTCCGCGAGATAGTAGTCCCGCAGGAACGCCTCCTCGCCGCAGAAGATATAGAAATTTCCCATGGTGTTATTTTTGAGGTCCTGCTTGAACTGCCGCAGGGTATCCTCCGTCTGCCCGGTCTGTTTTTTTGCCATCAGCTGCCTCCCCGGATGACGATGGTTCCCATTTCATCCGTCCGGTAAATTGCCGCGCCTGCACTTTGGATGCGTGCAAGCGTCTGCGCCGCCGGGTGCCCGTAGGAATTGTCCGCACCGACGGAAAGAATCACGGTCCGCGCACCGGTCTGCGCCAGAAGCGCGTCGCTGGTCGAGGTTGCAGCGCCGTGATGCCCGGCGACCAGCAGCTCGATACCCCGCAATTCGTTTTGGGATAAGAGCCGGTACTCCTCGTTCTGGCTCAGGTCGCCGGTTATTAGAATATCATA
>DPCD01000173.1:4847-5088 GCA_003516765.1 Clostridiales bacterium
CCAAGACGCAAAGCCCGCCGTCGTTGCCGCTTTCCAGTAAATCCGGCTTTAACACGCGGATTTTCCCGCGCTTCGTCGGAAATTCCAGATCCTCGCGCACAAAGCGCACCTGTGTTCCGTTCTCCCGCGCCGTCTCGACAATCGTCTGCAGCATAGTGCTTTGCTCTCTCAGCGCCGTCAAAGGCAGATACAGCGTTCCGACCTGTACGCGCGATATGAGCTGCGCCGCGCCGTTGCAGTG
>DPCD01000173.1:5161-15709 GCA_003516765.1 Clostridiales bacterium
GCAGCCATCCTTTGCCAAGAATTCTGTATCTTCGCGGACAAATTTGATCTGCGTCCCGGCCTCCCACGCAGCCTCCCGGATGCCCCGGAGCATCGCCCCGTCCTCGCAAATGGCCGTGAGCGGCAGGTAGAGCGTGTCGACGCGGGTTCTGGATAATAGCTGCGCCGCGCCGTTGCAGTGGTCGGCGTCCGGATGCGTCAGAAAAAGCCGCTCGACCCGAAACACACCGTTTCCTTCGAGATAGCGCGCAGCAAGCTCGCCGCTCTCGTTCTGCACACCGCCGCAGTCAACAATGCTCGTCTCGCCGTCCGCCGTGTAAACCAGACACTGTCCCTGCCCCACATCGAGCGCCGTGAACGTGAAGCCCGCGCTGCGGTAATCAAGCGCGGAAAGCCCCATGCAAAGCGCAAACGTGACGGCAAGGCACCCAAGCGTCAAAGACGCGCGCAGCCTTTTCGGCTGCAAACAGATCACCCATACCGCGCAGAAGAAAAATACCGCCCAGACCGCAGCATACGGGTTATCCAGAGAAACCGCGCTGTAAGGAAGCCGCGAGAACGCGCCGATCACACCAAGCACCAGCTGCGCCGCGCACCCGATCAGCCAGCCGGGACCCAGCCCGATGGGCAGGCAGATGCAGGACGCTGCCGCCGTCGCCAGTCCTGCCGAGAAAATCAGGCTGATCAGCCACAGGCAAAGCGCGTTCGTCACAAAGCCCGACACAGACACCACGCCGAAATAGACCGCGCAGATCGGAAGGGAAAACGCACTTGAGGCAAGCGAGCAGCATGTCGCGGTAATGCCGGGTCTAAGTCCCCGCGCGAGAAACGGATGATGGTCCTCCAGGTGCGCATAGGTCTTCGAGTCGACCATCGCGTGGTACAAAGGCTTCGAAAACAGCAGAATGCCGCCTGTCGACGCAAACGACAGCAGCAGCCCCACATTGCGCAGCGACCACGGATTTTCCGCCAGCAGCACCAACAGCGCGGCAGAAAACGCCGTCCACGGGTCGCGTTCGCGCCGTACCAGTCCCGATACAAGCAGCATCGTCTGCATGATACCCGCGCGGACGCTTGAAGCGTTTGCGCCCGTTAACAGCACGAAAAACCAGACGAGCGGAATACCCAGCGCGGCGCAGAGCACACGCTTTTTCGCACAGAGCAGCATCACCAGACCTGCAAGCAGGCTCACATGCATGCCCGACACTGCCACCACATGATACACGCCGCTGCGCGACAGGTCATTTCGCAGCGCGTAGGAAAGATTCTGTTTATCGCCCGTCAGAAGCGCCTGCAGAAAGCCAGCGGCGTCCGCCGGAAAGATTTGCGTGCATACCCGCTTGAGCCGCTCGGCGGCATAGACTGGGAAATACCGCAGCGAGCGCGTCCCTGCTTCTACCGTCAGCTCGCCCTTCGCCGACGCGCACATCCAGACTCCGCGCGAGGCGTAATACTCGTCGCGCTCCAGATTGTCCGGGCTTGCCGCGCGCAGCTTTGCCGTGCACGTGACGCGGTCGCCGGGCAAAAGCGTCTCATCGGACGAGTAATAAAGCACCGCGCGGATACTCCGGGGCTCTGCCTCCACGCAAACAAGAACGGCGCTTCCATAGCGCGAGCTTGTCGGATATTCCAGAACCTCCGCCGAAATCTCTGCCTGCTGCCGCGCGCAGAACGCCTCAATCGGACGAAGCAGCACTGCCCGATAGACCCCGCACCATGCAAGCGCCAGCGACAGCCCCAGAAGCGCCGGCAAAAGCCGCTGCAAATGAAGCTGCTTCCGGAACCCCAACGCCAGCACGCAGAGCGCCGCAGCAATTGCCGCCAGAAGATACGCGCCGGAGCGAAAATGCGCCACACACGCGGCGCAGCCGATCGAAAAGCCGGCCGTGAACCGGCACAGACGTCTCATTTCTTACGCTCGGTCAGCCCGAGCAGATAGTCGGTCGACACATGATAATACTCCGCCAGCCGGATGACCGCCTAGACTGGAATTTCGCGCTCACCAAGCTCATAGCGCCGGTAGACGCACCGCTGCATATTCAAATAGTCCGCAATCGTCTGCTGGGTCTTGTCAGCGTCCTCCCGCAAATCGCGGATTCTGGAAAAATACATGATAATCACCGGAAATGATGATACCATTCGGTGCCATTTGCAAGCAGAAAAGATACCATACGGTCTCTTTTTTCGTCGCAATCCGACAAATCCAACAGTTGCTTCCAGCTTCCTCTCTCAAAAAATGCCGCCCGGAGAATCCGGGCGGCATTGTCTCAATTGGCTTACTCAGCCTTGTCCTCGCCGTCGACAACCTCGATCTTGATTTCCGGGGTCTCAGCGGGCGCTTCGGGCGCAGCCTGCTCGCAGCAGCAGGGCGTCTCGGTGCAGGCGCAGGGCGCTTCTTTGGAAGCGGTCTGTTCCTGTTCGGGCTGTGCGTCGGCAAAATCCTCCGCAGATGCTGCGGGCGCTTCGGAAGGAGTCTCGTTGGCTGCCTTCACGTCGTCGATGTAGTCCTTCAGCTCGGCGATGAGCTTCTTGGACTCGTCGATCTTCTGGCACCACGGCAGATACTCCGCCGTATCCATCTCCTCGCCGACGGCATAATCCCGGTAATAGAGCTTACCGAGCTGTGCCTCCGCCTTGCGGATTTTGTCTTCCTCGGCGTAGATGGAAACGTTTGCCTTTGCCACAGCGGCAAGAATCTTTGCCTTTTGGGTCGCCGTCTGTGCAGCGTCGACCGCAAACTTCTTTACGCTTTCAAAATTCTCAGTCAGATTCATAAAAAGAACTCCCTTCTAAGTTGTAACTGTTTCTTATTGTGCATTATAGCACACTTCCTCCGCTTTTGTGGAACCTTTGTACATTTTTTTCAAAAAGTTCACATTTCGTCCGGATTTTCTGCCGGCGCTTCCTGCGTTCGCGCGGCGCGGTTGACGAACAGGTCCTCCCGCCGCGGCTTCTTTTTCAGAAGCACCCATGCGATGATGCCGGCTGCGGCAAGGAACGACACCGCCGCCACAAGCTGGCTGACACGGATGCCGGTCGAGAACAGATACAGGCTGTCGGTGCGAAGTCCTTCAATCCACGCTCTTCCCAGACCGTACCACGCGACGTAGAGCAAAAACACCTCGCCGTCGAACTTCCGCTTTTTGCAGTAGAAATGCAGCCCGATAAAGCCGACCAGATTCCAGACCGACTCATACAGAAACGTCGGATGGTAATACGTTACCTTGCCCGCCGCGTCGGCGAGTCCCATCTTGAAAAACGAGTCTGTCACGCTGCCGTGCGCCTCGCGGTTCATGAAGTTGCCCCAGCGGCCGCAGATCTGCCCGATGAGCACGCCCATCGCGGCGTTATCCAGCATAACCAGCGGCGGAATCTTTTTTACCCTGCTCAGAACCAGGACCGTGATCGCACCGCCGATGATGCCGCCGTAAATGGCAAGCCCGCCCTCCCAGATGTAGAGCATCGAGATCGGGTTGTCGCGGTAGAGATCCCAGTAGAACACGCAGTAGTAAAGCCGCGCACAGATAACGCCGATGGGCACCGCCCACAGCACAAGGTCCAGCACGTCGTCCTGCGTAATGCCGAAGGTCTTCGCGCGGTACATCATATACAGAACCGCCAGCAGGAAGCCGCCCGCAATAATAATGCCGTACCAGTAGATATCCTTCCCCATCACCGTGAAGGCGACGGGGCTCGGGTCCACAGTGATGCCGAGATTCGGAAACGAAATTGGAGACGTCAGCAGCATGATTTTTCCTCCTTTTCGCGCTTCGGTCGGATAACCGACACGAACGCCAGCTCTTCTTTGACGTTCTCGCGGATGAATTGTTCCACATCCTCCGCCGTCACGCCCGCGTAAATATCCGGATAGTCCAGATACTCTGCGCCGTCAAAGTAATACGCGCACATGCGGTAGCAGGTTCCCTCGAAGCCGTCGAGCCCGCGAAGCCTGCGTCCAGTGACGGATTTTTTGAGCCGGTCCAGCAGCGCCCGGTCGACGCCGGTTTTTATCACGCACGCCGCCTCCTGCAGGACCTCCTGCAAAATACGCTCAGGCTGCTCGCTGTCTCCGCAGAGCTCCAGCAGCGCCATGCCCTTCATGCGCTCGTAGTCGACCGAAAAATCGGCGTCGATGACATTTTCGTCATAGAGCTTCTGATAGAGCTTCGACGATTCGCCGATCAGAATTTCGCCTGCCAGCTCGCCGATCAGCTCCATGCGCATCGCATCTCGTCCGCGCCCCGCGTCCGGGCAGCGAAAGCCGATGGCAAAGGCGGGCATGGAAATTTCCATCTCCTTTTCGATGCGCCGGTTCCGGACCTCCTGCGGCTCCGGCGCGCCGTAGCAGCGCTCCACCCGCGCAGGCTTTCCTGCCGGCGTCTGGCGGCGCACCTGGTCGATGATTTTCTGCGCGTCCACATCGCCGATCACGCAGACAATCAGGTTCGACGGGTCGTAGAACGTGTCGTGGCAGAGCTTCAGGGTTTCGGCTGTAATTTCTTCAATGCTCTCGACCGTTCCGGCGATGTTGTTTCGCACCGGATGGTTCTGGTACATGATGCGGAACAGGTTTTCCATCACGGCGGAGTCCGCGCTGTCGTCATACATCCGGATTTCCTGCGCGATGATGCCGCGCTCTTTCTGCACGCTTTCCTCCGTAAAATACCCGGTCGTGACCATGCGCAGCAGAATCTCCAGATTTTCTTCCAGATGCTCCGTGCACTCGACATAGTACGCCGTCATGGTGTAGCTCGTAAAGGCATTGTTTGCCCCCGCGTACTTTGCAAATTCCTGCATCGCGTTTCCCTCGGGCAGGTCAAACATCTTGTGCTCCAGATAGTGCGCCACCCCCTGCGGGGTCGTATATTTTTTGCCGTTCAGAATAAACTCCGCGTCAATCGAACCGTAGTCGGTCGCGACGAACGCATAGCGCTTGGCAAAGCCGGGCTTTTCGATCACGCGGACCAGCAGCCCGTTTGCAAGGCGCTGCTCAAAATAATGCTCTGCCAGCTTCGGAAAATCCTTTCGTATCACGCCTGCACCCCCTGAAGCTCATAGATTGTATCCAGCCGCAGCGCGCGCGCCGCCTGCGCCGCCTCTTCCTTCGTTACGCGCGCAATCGCGTCTGACAGGTCCTGCATCGTGGCGCTGCTTTCCAGCAGAATCTGTCCCATATAAAAGTCGTCCAGCCGTCCGGGGCTGTCCATTGCGATTTTAAGATCCGAGACAAGATAGCCCCGCGCCGATTCCAGCTCATAATCGCTGATATCGCCCTCGCAGCACGCCTCGAGCTGGCGCAGGATTTCCTTCTTTGCCGTCTCGAGCTTGGAAAATTCCACGCCGGAGGCTACCGCCAGCACGCCCTTGAACTTTTCAAACGACGCACTCGCGTAGTAGCAAAGGGACATCTGCTCGCGCACATTGGTAAAGAGCTTGCTTGTCGCGCCGCCGCCGAAGACCGTCGCCGCAAGCACCAGCGCCGGATAGCGCGGGTCGTTTGCCGTAATGTCGGTGAAAAAGCCGAGGCTCAGCTTGCCCTGTGTTACGTCCAGCCGCTCCGTCTTCTCCTGCACCGGTCTTGCTGCGGGCGCGGGCGTCGTTCCGACCGGAACAACCTGCCCGGCGCGCGGAAGCGCCTGGAGCGTCTGCCGCAGAACATCTGCCACCTGCTCCGGCGCGAGGCTTCCCATGTAAAAAAGCTCCACGCGGCTGGTCTCTAATATCTGTCTGTAATGCGCGTACAGGCTCTGCGGCGTAATTTCGTCCAGATCCTCCGGCTCTCCGATGCGGGGCACACCGTAGGGCTGTCCGGCGCACATGGTCCGCAGCAGCTGCGAGTTCGCGTAGCTGCGCTTGTCGTTGATGCGCGCGAGCATGGCGTTGAGCAGATTCTGTTTTTCGCTCTCCACAACGCCAGCCGGAAACGCGCCGTTTTCCAGCCGCGGGGCAAGCAGCAGCTCGGAGAGAAACTCCATCAGGGGCGCGAAAACAGGCTCCTGCACGTACTCATCCTGCACATAGTCGCAGTAAAAGCCGACCAGCTGCACCTCGCCCTTTTTGCGGATCAGCGTTCCGATGCTCGCGCCGTACAGCTCGTCGAGCTTTGCGGAAATCGAGGCGATGTCCGGGTGCTGCACGCTGCCGCGCAGCAGCACGCTCGGAATGAGCGCGTTTGCCGCAGCCTCTTCCTTTTTCATCGGCCGCAGCAGGTTCAGACTGAAGCAGCCGGTCTTGAATTTGTCGGACTGCACCGCCGTCAGATACACGCCGGGCAGAATCTGGGTTCGATGGTTCATACGATTCATCCTTATCCATTTCATTCATGCGTCACATCATACCATACAATGCGCAAAAAGTAAAACCGCCGCGAAGAAAACCCGTGTAAAAATTACTTGTTATTCCGGCGGTTTTCATGTAAACTGTATCATGTATTATTTTGACCCTTTTAAGGAGGCTTATCATGCAGTGGATTGAAGTTTGCATCAAAACCACGTCTCAGGCAATTGAGCTTGTCGGAGAGCGGCTGACGATGCTCGGCTTCGACAGCTTTATTATGGACGATCAGGACGAGTTTCACGAGTTTCTGGAAAACAACAAGCAGTACTGGGACTATGTGGACGAGGGTCTGGAAAAACAGATGCAGGGCTTGAGCCAGATCCGGCTCTACCTCGAAGACTCCCCCGCCGCACCGGAAACGATCTCCTATCTCAAAGATCAGCTGCGGCTGCTTCCGCAGCAGTATCCTTCCATCGAATTTGGAACGCTCGATGTCTCTTTGGAGCATGTGAAGGACGAGGACTGGGAGAACAACTGGAAGCAGTACTATCAGCCGCTCAAGATCGGCTCGAAGCTTCTGGTCGTGCCGGAGTGGCTGCACCCGGAAAACCCTGAGCATCGCGTGGAGGTGCTGCTGGACCCCGGCATGATCTTCGGCACCGGCGCGCACGCCTCGACGCAGATGTGCATGGAGGAGCTTGAGCGCGCCATTCAGGGCGGCGAAGAGGTGCTGGACCTCGGCAGCGGCAGCGGCATTTTGTCGATTACCGCGCTGCTTCTGGGCGCAGAGCATGCCACGGGCGTGGACATCGACCCCAAGGCAGAGGACATTGCCCGCCAGAACGCAGCCATCAACCAGCTGGGTTCCGATCGCTTTACGGCGCTGACCGGCGATGTGATCGGGGACAAGGCAATGATGGAAAAGCTCCAGAAGCGCTACGATATCGTGCTTGCCAACATCGTTGCCGACGTGATCATTCCTCTTGCGCCTGCGGCGGCCGGCTTCTTGACCGAAGACAGCATCTTCATCTGCTCCGGCATTTTAAGCACGCGCCTTTCCGAGGTTCTCGCCGCGCTGGAAAAAGCCGGCATGCAGATTCTCTCGACCCAGCAGCAGGACGACTGGTGCCGTGTAACGGCGGCACTGGCGTAAGGAACAGGAGGCGACGCGATTGCGCATTTTTTCCTATCGCAACAAGCGGCTTCTCAAGAGGACGCTTCTCATCGCACTTGCCGTCCTGCTTGGCATTCTGGCGCTGATTGTCTGCCGGTTTATCTATCTCGGCAGATTTGTGACCTACGACAACGCGGGCGCACATCTGGACTACGAGCAGCATCTGACTGCGACGCGCGCGCCGGAGCCTGCTGTATCCGATGAAGATTTTTCGTTCGACACGGTGCTGGACGCTGCATCGGAGGAAGACGGCGACACCGCGCAGACGGCAAAGCTCACCGGTTACTATATCACAACCACAATGCTCGCCTCCGGCGTCGATCAAGTGCGCGCGGCGCTCTCGCAGGCGGACGATTATAACACCGTCATGGTAGACGTCAAGAGCATCTTCGGAAGCTTCTACTACTCCACCGCCATTTCCGGCGCGGCAAAGGCGACAGTTCTGGACATCAAGCAGGTCGACCAGCTGATCGCGGAGCTGGCGCAGCAAAAGGGCGTGACGCTCATTGCGCGCGTGCCCGCGTTCTCCGACCCCGAGTATGCGCTCAAGCACCAGTCGCAGGCACTGCCGTTGTATAACGGCGCGCTGTGGACCGACGAGCACGACTGCTACTGGCTCAATCCCTACAGCAACGACGTGCAGGGCTATCTGACCTCGATTGCGCTGGAGCTGGCGGGGCTCGGCTTTGACGAGGTGCTGTTCGATAACTTCTACTTCCCGGATTCCGACCGCATCTCCTGGACCGGCAGCGTCACCAAGCAGGAGGCGATTCTTGACGCGGCGGACAACCTGTCGGCAAACCTTCTGAACCAGTCCATCCGCCTCGACCTCGGTACCAATGATCCCGAGGTTGCCGCCTATGGCTCCCGGGCGTTTATCACAACGAACAATGCCTCGCAGATTGAAGACGATATCGCCGCGCTTTCCGATGTTCTTCCCGATACCGCCTCGCAGATTGTCTACCTCACCGACTCCCGCGACACCCGCTTCGATGCCTGCGGCGCATTGCGCCCGCTGCTCGACGAAACCGAATAAGTGCACAGAGCGCGCCGCAGCTTGCGGCGCGCTCCGTTTTTGACCTTTTGCGGTCAAAAAGAAAGATCCGCAATCGCGTGTCTTTCTTTTTGTGTGATCGTTACACTATGGATGAACGCGGAGTTTTATGTTTTCGGAAAGGAAGAATGTGTGCAAGGAACCCATCAGAGGTTCCTTGCACGTTCAATTCCCGCCCGCAGGCGCCGCAGTCTGCACAGCAGACTGCGCACCTCCAAAAAGAAGGACACGCAATTGCGTGTCCTTCTTTTTGGAGGTGCTGCCCAGATTTGAACTGGGGAATGAAGGTTTTGCAGACCTTTGCCTTACCACTTGGCCACAGCACCGGATATGAAAAAAGGAATGCGATGAGGCATTCCTATTTTATTTGGAGCGGGTGACGAGGCTCGAACTCGCTACCTCCACCTTGGCAAGGTGGCGCTCTACCGGATGAGCTACACCCGCATAATGTGGTGCCTCCGGTCGGAGTTGAACCAACGACACGCGGATTTTCAGTCCGCTGCTCTACCTACTGAGCTACAGAGGCATGTTGAGGCGAGATAAACTCGCCTCATCATACATTATGGCGACCCGGAACAGACTCGAACTGTCGACCTCCAGCGTGACAGGCTGGCGTGCTAACCGACTGCACCACCGGGCCAGATAAATGGTGGAAAGTACAGGGCTCGAACCTGTGACCCCTTGCTTGTAAGGCAAGTGCTCTCCCAGCTGAGCTAACCTTCCATTCCACACAAGCCGCTCTCGCGGCGCCGCATCTCTCAGCGACAACGATATTATAATCATGCAGGGGTCAAAAGTCAAGCATTTTTTTCAAAAAAACAAAACAAATTTCAGGAAGCTCAAAAAGTTTGTTTTTCTCCGGATTTCAGAGCATTTCATCATAATACAGCCCAAAGCTTGCAAAGACTGATTCCTGTATGCTATCATAGCTTGTGCCGGAGCCCACGGGAACGGAAAAGCACAGCGCGTAGCAGTACCGCTCATCGCAGAGCATCGCCGCGCGGTAAAGCCGCTCTCCTTCGCCTGTTGCGGCGCTCCATGCGAACTGATATTCCGGCAGAGAAAAGCGCGTGGTCCGGACAATCTGAAGTCTGTCCGCGTCGAAGCCCGTGAGCGCGCGGATGGCACTTTCCGGGTCGTCTTCCATCAGAACCGTCGCGGTAATCTCATACGAGCCGTCCTGCGCCGAGCAGCTCTGCGCCGCACCGGAGGCAGAGAACGTCTGCACTGCCGCGCCATCCGGCACAGCAAAGACAATCGTTGACGGCAGGCGGCTTTCGCCCTGGCAGACCTGCGCGTCGTCCACCGTCTCCCAGACGGGCACGTTGGACACACAGGCGCACAGCAGCACCGTCAGCGCAAGAGCAAGCATGGAAACATACATCGAACGCATAGCAAAAACCTCCGGCGTAAAAATGGAAAGAAGAAAAGAAAGAAGGACCTGTGATGGAAAAGCTGCTTTTGTACTACCTGCTTATAATCAATGCAGCAGGTTTTCTGATTATGTGTGTGGACAAGCTGCTGGCAAAAAAAGAAGCCCGGCGCGTGCCGGAGCGGACGCTTCTTCTGATTGCGGCAATCGGCGGCAGTCTGGGGAGTCTTCTCGGCATGCTCGTCGCGCACCACAAAACGCGCAAGGCAAAGTTCTACATTCTCGTGCCGCTGCTTCTGGTCCTCCACGCCGCAGCCGCCGGCTGGTATTTTCTCAGATAGATCATAGATAAACGAAGCCCTCTGCCGGAGCATTTCCGGCAGAGGGCTTTTGCTTCATTTACCTCTATTATTGTAAAGCGCCGTTTCCGTCCGAGCCGAGGCAGCTGACATCGTCTCTGAGAATCAGCACATAGTCCGGTCTGTACGCGCGGATGTAATCCGAGAGAACAGGTCCGTCAAAGTGGCGGTAGTCCAGACTGCGCATCTCGTCAAAGTCAAACACCGCCAGCAGTTCGAGCGCGTTCGTAAACGAGTCGCCCACAATCAGGATTCTGGGCAGCGCTGGGCGGTTGGTCCTGACAATCGTTTCGGCGATGTCGCCGCCCATGTAG
>DPCD01000173.1:15899-16185 GCA_003516765.1 Clostridiales bacterium
CGATGTCGCCGCCCATGTAGTCGCCATACAGGCTCTGCCCGCTCCCACGTATCCGAATGAGCGGCGTGTCGGAAGCAGCGCCGTTATCCAGCCGTTCATATTCTGGAAACGGTGTCTGCACCACCTGCATTGCCTCGCGCACAGGCGAGAGATCGTAGAGCTTGCGGTTGTAGGTGCCGAGCAGGTCGCTTTGCGTTTCCGCAATGGAGATTTCGCTCGCACGGATTCCAAACGCCTCGCAGACCGATTGATAGGTCACATACGCGCCCTTGAGTGTGTAATGGTG
>DPCD01000173.1:16392-16596 GCA_003516765.1 Clostridiales bacterium
TCGACGCGGCTGTAGCAGGACAGGAGATCGCTTTGCTGCGCGAACACCGGCGTCAGATCGAGCGCGGGAATTTCTGCCCGCTCCAGCGCGGCAAACAGCGCCTGCCGGCTTCGCTTCGTCTGCTGCCCCGGATTGTCCATCCAGTCCGGGTAGTATTCCGCAAAAACCGTGCGCTGCTCGGGAACAAGTGTGTAAAGAAGCTGC
>DPCD01000173.1:16815-23624 GCA_003516765.1 Clostridiales bacterium
CCCGCCTCGTCCGCCGCCTGTTTGACGCTTTGAATTCCCTCGGCAATCGCTTCCGCCTTCTGCTTCAATTCCTCATCGGTCAGCCGCGCGGAAAAGCCCGGCGCGGGCAGCAGCACCGTGTTTCCCACCACAACGTCATGGACTGCCGCGCGGCGCAGCACCTGCATCTGAATGGCAGTATCGAGCTTGAGCAGCAGTCTTCGCGCAGCAATATGGTCCTTGTAAAACGCCTCCGCGTCCTGCGCAAGCGTCCCATCCCAGACGCTCCGTGCGGATACCTGCGGCGCAGATGCAAGCGCGCGATTTTCCTCGATCGACCAGCCGGACGGGCTGTGCATGAGTTCAAACATCGTGAGCATCAGCGTCAGCAGCAGTGCCAGTAAAAACAGCGCCGGAAACAAAAGCTTTTTTCGTGTTTTCATATTTGCCCCCTAGAAGCGCGCATAGATAAACGCCTGCATGCCGGAGCCCGTCAGAGTCAGCACGCTCAGGAAAAAGACCAGTGCCAGAACAGCGTACCGGAGTGCTCTTCCCGCCCGCGCGCCGCCGAGCGTCTGCCAGAGCTTCTTTCCCAGATCGGTGCACAGCACAAAGCAGACCGCCAGCTGCAAGCCGTATTGCTTCAAGCACAAAAGCAGCCACGCGCCCCCGTCCGGTGCGCCCGTTCCCGGCACAGCCAGCGCCCGCAGAAAGCCGAGCGCATCCGGCAGCGAGCGGCTGTTGAAGAAAATCCAGCCGATCAGTACCGCCAGCAGCGCATACACATGCCCGAACACCCGCGGAAGGCGGGACAGCGCCTTCCCGAGCCAAAGCTTTTCAGCCGTCAGCAGCACGAAGAACCACAGCCCCCACGCCAGAAACGTCCAGTTTGCCCCATGCCAGATGCCGGTGAGGCTCCAGACGGCAAAAAGGTTCAGGACCTGCCGCGCCCTGGAGCAGCGGCTGCCGCCGAGCGGTACGTAGACATAGTCGCGGAACCAGCCCGATAAGCTGATGTGCCACCTGCGCCAGAAGTCCGTGACAGACACAGCAAGATAGGGGCTATTGAAATTCTCCGGCAGCCGGATGCCGAAGCACAGACTCAGCCCCAGCGCCATGTCGGTGTAGCCGGAAAAATCAAAATACAGCTGCATCGCGTAGCAGACCGCGCCCGCCCAGGCATAGACCGGTGTAAGGCTCGCAGCCGGGAGCCCAAAGGCGTCTTTTGCCACTGCGCCCGCTGCGCCGGACAGCAGCACCTTTTTGCCCAGCCCCAGAATCAGCCGCGAAACGCCCTCGTCCGGCAGCGCCGCGTCCTGCGTGCAGCCGTCCAGCTGCGCGGAAAAATCGCCGTACCGGCAAAGCGGTCCCTGCGCCGCCTTTGGAAAATAGAGCGCATAGAGGAAAAAGCGGGAAAAGCGCGTTTCCGCTGGGATTTTTTCGTGATAGACGTCGGCGAGAT
This sequence comes from Clostridiales bacterium, assembly GCA_003516765.1. Lineage (GTDB taxonomy): Bacteria > Bacillota > Clostridia > Oscillospirales > Oscillospiraceae > CAG-170. The sequence goes on from DPCD01000173.1 coordinate 18,257, forward strand.
AGGAAATCAGCAGAAACGTCAGAAACGACACGCCCACCGGCGCCGGAAGAACCGAAACCTTCGGCAGGCGCAGCGTCTGCAGGATGAAATTCGTATATTTGAAATAGCAAAGAAGCCCTGCGGCAAACACGATGCCCAGGGCAAGGATGCATTTTCTGCGTTTTGGTTCGCCCGCGCGCTCAAGCGCTCTTCCGAAAAAGAACGCCGCAAGAATCTCGATCGCCGCCGCCAGCAGCCCCGGAAGCCCCGACGCCGCGCAGAACAGCACGCTCATCGCCAGCAGTAGCGCATTGCGCGCATGCGGACGGTTCCCCGTCAGAGCCGCGCAGATCAGCGCCGCGGGCAGAAACGCAAAGAGAAAGAGGAAATCCGTCAGCTGCATGTCAGTGCTTTTTGGTATGCTTCGGCTTTAACGGGCGCTTGTTGCCGTGATCGTCCACAAGATAGGTGTTATCGAGCTGCGCGCGCAGATTCTGCCGGAAGGCGGCAAGATATTCCTGCCGCAGCCGGTCGCGCTCGATGATTTCTTCTTCCGTCAGTCCCTCGGTCTTCGCCTTGTGGGCAAGCTCGTTGATGCGCTCGACGCGGGATTTTTCCATATTCACTCACTCCTTATAGAAACCTTGAAATTTCGATGCTGATGCGTCCTTTTTTCGTATTGCCGCCGACCTTTTCCAGCCGCAGCTTTCCCAGTCCCCGGACGGACACGAGGTCCCCCTCGGAGACCTGCTTGTCGCCCTTCATGCAGGGAAGATAGTTGAGCTCCGCCTTCCCTGCCGACACATAATCCGCCGCCTTGCCGCGGGAAATGGAAAAGCCGGAGGAAATGATGCCGTCCAGACGCAAAGACGGCACGGTGTCGCGGACGGTTTTGACCGCCTGCTGCGGAAGCTGGATATCCGCAAGAGAGATTTCCTGCAGACTCAGCTTCGTCCGCCCGGCGGAGGTCAGATTCTGCAGCACATAGGGAAGAATTTCCCGCAGCACAAGAAAATCGCACAGACCGGATGCAACATAAATATCACCCACGGTCTCGCGCTTGATGCCGCTTCCCATGAGGCTGCCGAGAAAGTCGCGGTGGCTCAAGCGGTCCTGCTCATAAAAAGACGCGCGCACCGCGGCAATGGGACCGCCCTCAGAATACAGCCAGCTCTCGTCCAGATACTCCGGCAGATAGCAGCAGACCTCTCGCTCGGAAAGCGCCGCACCGCCGAAGAACACAAACTCCTCCCCGCGCAGAAGCTCCTGCACGAGCATCTGCTCGCGTTTGGACAAAAAGCAGGAGCTTGCCGGCACGTTCCGCTGCGCTGCCATGGTGATGCGCTCATACACGCGCGCCAGCAGCACCTCGTCTTCCTTTGTCTGCGCCAGACGCGCGATTTTTTCCCGCCGGTCCATCCGTTTCTCTCCTTGTTTTTTGCATATTGTATCAGGCGCACGAAAAAAAAGCAATCCTGCCGGCAGCGCTTCGAATTTCCTCTTTCCAAAACCGGAGTTTTCGTTTATACTAAAAAGAAAATTCCACCCGAACATCAACCAGAATACACTAGAGGATTCGTCTATGAAAGTACTCATTATCGGCGGCGGCGCAAGCGGCATGATGGCGGCGCTCTCCGCGCTGGAAAACCCGGACAATTCAGTCACACTTCTCGAGCGGCAGAGCCGCGTCGGCAAAAAGCTTCTTGCCACCGGCAACGGCAGGTGCAATCTCACCAACCGCAACATCCGGCTCACGCACTACCACGGGCAGCAGCCGGAGTTTGCGCGCTTTGCGCTGGAAAGCTTCTATGTCGGACGGACGCTCGCGTTTTTTGAGCGCCTCGGTCTTCTGACCGTCACCGAAGATTCCGGCAAGGTCTATCCCCTGTCCGATCAGGCGTCGAGCGTGCTTGACGTGCTGCGCTTTGCGCTGGACGCGCGGGGCGCGAATGTCGTGACCAGCTGTGATGTCATCGAGGTCAAGCACAAGGCGCGCGGCTATGAAGCGCTTTGCGCCACCGGAGAAAAATATTTCGGCGACAAGCTGATCATCGCCTGCGGCGGCGCGACAGGCAAAAAGCTCGGCGGCAGCAAATCAGGCTATCATCTTCTCTCGCAGCTCGGTCACAGCTGCACAGAGCTTCTTCCGAGCCTCACGCAGATCAAAACAGACCCGACCTACGTCAAAGCCCTCAAGGGTGTGCGCGCCGACGCGCATGTCAGGCTCCGCAAAGACGGACAGACCACGCAGGACAGCTTCGGCGAGGTGCAGTTCACAGACTTCGGGCTCAGCGGTCCCGAAGCGTTCACTCTCTCTCGCGCGGCGGCAACCGGCGGGGAGAATCAGGAGCTCGCGCTCGACTTTTTCCGCGAGTACGGAGACAGCGTGCTTCTGGACATGCTGCAGGAAAAGCGCGCCAATCTCCCGGCGCTTGCCGCCGAGGATCTGTTCTCCGGCATGCTCCAGTCACGCCTCGGAAAAATGATCGTCAAGCGCGCAGGGCTCAAATATCAGACGCCGCTGCAGAGCCTGAATGACGAGCAGCTGCTCGCCTGCGTCAAAATCGCCAAATGGTTCACGCTCGCAGTCGAGGGCGTCATGGGCTTTGACAGCGCACAGGTAACAGCCGGCGGTGTCTCGACGCGCGAGTTTGACGCAAGGACGCTGGAGAGCACCATCAGCCCCGGTCTTTTCGTCTGCGGCGAGGTGCTGGATATCGACGGCGACTGCGGCGGGTTCAACCTGCAGTGGGCGTGGTCTTCGGGCTACCTTGCAGGGCGGCTCGGGGAAGGAGACTGACCATGATTCGCATCCGGGACATTTCCCTCCCCCCGCAGCAGGACATGTCGCAGCTGGTTTTCGCCGCAGCGCGGCAGCTGCGCATCGACCACACGCAGATCAAGCGGCTCGACATCAAAAAGCGCTCGGTCGACGCACGGAAGAAAAACGACGTGCGCCTGATCTACACCGTGGACGTGCTGGTCAAAGGACGCGAGGACAAAATCTTAAAAATGGCGCACAATCCGAAGGCGTCGATCGCACAGGACAGCTTCTATGAGCCGCCGAAGCCGGAGCATCTTCCCGCGCAGCGCCCCGTGGTTGTGGGCTTCGGTCCGGCAGGCATGTTCTGCGCGCTGGTTCTGGCGCGCGCGGGCTGCAAACCGATCGTTTTAGAGCGCGGGCAGGACGCGAAAACGCGCCAGACGCTTGTGCAGCGCTTCTGGGAAACGGGAGCGCTCGACCCCTCCTGCAACGTGCAGTTCGGAGAAGGCGGCGCGGGCACATTTTCCGACGGTAAGCTCAACACCGGCGTCAACAATCCCAGAAACTACTGGGTCCTGGAGCAATTTGCAGACGCAGGCGCTGGCGCGGAGATTCTATTTGATGCAAAGCCGCACATCGGAACGGATGTGCTGGTAACCGTCGTGCAGAATCTGCGCGAGGAAATTCTCGCGCTCGGCGGCGAGGTCCGCTTCGGCGCAAAGCTCACGGACATCGTGCTGCAAGACGGCGCAGTCTGCGGCGTGCGCTATGAAAATCAAGCCGGCAAGCAGACGCTTGCGTGCAGCCATCTCGTTCTTGCGCCCGGTCACAGCGCCAGAGACACCTTCCGCATGCTGGACCGGCTCGACGTTCCCATGCAGCCAAAGGCGTTTTCGATGGGCGTGCGCATCGAGCATCTGCAGAAAACCATCAACGAGGCGCAGTACGGCGCGTTTGCGGACAATCCGGCGCTCGGCGCGGCGGACTATAAGCTGAACGTCAAGCTCCCGGACGGCACAAGCGCATACACCTTCTGCATGTGCCCGGGCGGCTACGTCGTCGCGGCAGCATCGGAAGAAGGCGGCGTCGTGACCAACGGCATGAGCAACTGCGCCCGCGACGGAGAAAACGCCAACGCGGCGCTTCTGGTCACGCTCACGCCCGAAGATTTCCCGGACAAGAGTACGCTCGGCGGCGTTTTCTATCAGCAGCAGCTTGAGCGCGCAGCGTTTGAAGCCGGCGGGAAAAACTATCATGCACCTGCGCAGCTAGTGGGCGATTTTCTGGCGCACAGACCGAGCACCGCATTTGGCAGCGTCAAGCCGACCTATCGCCCCGGCGTAACGCTCTGCGAACTGCACGACGTGCTGCCCGCGCGCATCACAAGCGTTCTCGAACGGGCGCTTCCCGCGCTTGATAAGCGCCTTCACGGCTTTGCCGGTCCCGACGCTGTCATGACCGCGCCGGAGACCAGAAGCTCTTCTCCCGTGCGCATCGTGCGCGGAGAAAACCGGCAGTCCGAGATCGCAGGGCTGTATCCCTGCGGCGAGGGCGCAGGCTACGCAGGCGGCATCATGTCTGCCGCCGTCGACGGCATTCTGACCGCCGAAGCAATTTTAAACGCATAAAAGAACCGGGGTGGCAGGTCCATCCCGGTTTTTGTATTAAAAATCATGCCTTGCGCCGCCGTCTGCGCCGATTGCCTCATAGATCTTGACGATTTCTTCGATTCTGCGAAAGCACTCCGCATCCTGCGTGTCCGCATCGAGCGCGCGCCGGATGGCGCAGAGCGCCTCGACGCAGCGTTCTCTCAAAAGCGCCTGCATTGCCTCCTCAGAAATCCTTCGCTCGTCGTAGACCGTATCGAGCAGAATCGACTTTTCCATCTGCCGTAGAAGTGCTTCATCCAAAGAATCCCGCATAATATATACCTCCATTCAACAATTTTTTTCTTATATAATATAATATTTCCCCTTAAAAGTAAATGATCGTTTAGTTTCAGATAATTATAATTGATATGAAAAATTGGTAGCATAGTATCGTTAGAGGTGGTACTATGAAAACTGATTATCCGGAGCGGTATATCACGCTCGGTCTGAAGATAGCTTATTATCGCAAAAAGCGCGGATACACGCAAGAAAACCTTGCCGAAAAAGTGGGAATCAGTCTGAACTTTCTCGCGCAGGTCGAAGGCACCGGAACTATCCGCGGTATCAGTCTGGAGACGCTTTTCAAAATAGCGGACGTTTTACAGGTTGCACCGTCGAAGCTTCTCGAAGATGACTGACGCAAAGTATCTATGAATCAAGCATATAACCATTTAATTGGCACACGCATCCGCTCTGTCCGGATGCAGGAAAAGCTCTCGCAGGAGCAGCTTGCGGCAAAGGCGCAGCTTCTCGGCTGCGATCTGACGCGCAGCGCGCTGGCAAAAATTGAATGCGGGCAGCGAAGCATCTACCCGGACGAACTCAAGGCGCTGCATCTGGCGCTGAACGTTCCCTACGACACACTTCTTCCATGAAAAAATCCCTGTTGCATTGTTCGTCCGCTTTGGGTATAATACGACTATAATGACGGATAGGAGGCCACAATCATGGCTGTAAAAATTGAAAAGTCCACCAT
>DPCD01000173.1:23883-24157 GCA_003516765.1 Clostridiales bacterium
GGCATGCACTGCCTGGGCTGCCCGTCCTCCCGCGGCGAGACCGTAGAAGAGGCTTGCATGGTCCACGGTGTCGATGCCGACGCTTTCCTGGCGCAGGTCAACCATTTCATCGAGGCAAGCGAGGAAGCAGGTCTCTGAGCATCTGCTGAAACAGACTTTTTCGAGCGAAAAGGCGGCGAAAGCCGCCTTTCAGCGTGTCAAAAAAGTCTTTTTGACACGCTGGTGGACGGGAGAGCAAGCTCTCCCGCCACTGCCACCCTCTCCAGTTTCCGCT
>DPCD01000046.1 GCA_003516765.1 Clostridiales bacterium
GTGATCTCTGCCATGCCGAATATGTTTTTCGGATACGAAACGTCCGAAAAGGACCCGCAGATCACCATGCGGGAGCAGGCGCTTTCCATCGGCGGCGCATATCTGTCGTTGGAGGACTTTGAAAAGACGCAGCAGGACGCCATTATCACCGGCGAAGCTGCCGCGTATGAGAATCAGGGCGTCACAATTGACGAAATTCGGGTATCCAGCAAATTCGATGAAGAAGATCTTTGCTGGTACATCGCCATCAATTCCGTTGCCCACAAGCAGGACTTGTCAGAAATGAAGCCGGAGGAAGTTCAGTCACTTCTGATCTCCAATCTCAATCACACGACGCGGCTGGAATCCTCCGGCGACCAGACTGTCCTCCGTATTATCTTCCAGCCGCTCGATAAAGACAAGCTCATGGATGATCTGGGGTTCGATGAGGACGCCAAAACGTGGGCAGGCGCACTGTTTGAAACGATCTACGAAAGCGACGCGCTCAACAAATACAAAGACAAATTTGAAGCCTATAAGCCCAGCTATGCGGGCGATACCGGCTACACCGGCCCGGCGGAAACCTCACCCGGCGGTGGAGGTGGTGGCGCGGAGAGCGGCGGCAGCGCCGACAATACCATCGACATCTCCGGCTTTACAAATCCGCGCACAAAAAACAACCATGATCTCGCCTCCTATGCGATACAGGCGTGGGAACACGGTTGGGGGTATGTGTGGGGGACGTTTGGAACCGTCCTGACGGAATCCATGCTCCAATACAAGCTGGAGCAGTACCCGGACATCGGCGCGTCGGAAGCATTTATCCGCGAACACTGGCTCGGCAGGCGTACAACAGACTGTGTTGGCTTGCTAAAGGGTTATGGATGGCTGAACCCTGATACGCTGACTATTGACTACAACACAAACGGGATGCCGGACTACAATGCCGATCGGATGTATGCGTCTGCCAAGGAAAACGGCACCGAGTACGGCGGCATGGACACGATGCCCGATATTGTCGGTCTTGGTCTTTGGAAGCAGGGACACTGGGGCGTCTACGTCGGGAACGGCTATGCCATTGAAGCGATGGGCACGCAGTACGGCGTGGTGCGCACAAAGGTCGAGGGGCGCGGCTGGCAGGGCTGGTGCAAGATCCCGTACATACAATATGACGACTAAAGGAGGGCCTATGAAGGTCAGAAAATTCCGCATTCTCCGCCTGCGGCACCATGTCAGCATGGTCGAGCTTGGCCGGGCCTGCGGCGTATCCGCGCAGCGCATCAGCGAGCTGGAACTGAGCGAAAACAAGCCGTCGGCGGAGACTGTACAGAAAATCCAGAGCGGCTTTGAAACGATCATCGCCCAGCGCGGAGAAAAACTTGATACGCTGCATCAAGAATATATTGCTTGCAAAAACAGTCTGATGGAGCGCGTGGGAGAATACGAATATGAGCTATGAAACCTATCATATCCCCGTAAATTTTACGGACGCGGGCAAGCTGTTCGGCGTGTTTGAGATCCGCAATGCGGTCGAAACCGTGCTGCTGTGCATTCCTATCCTCTTTCTGTGTCTGGCGCTTCTGCCGCTGACGCTTATGCCGAAGATCATCGTCACGATGACGATCCTCGTTCCCGTGGGCGGTTTTGCGCTCATTGGCATCGGCGGCGACAGTCTCACCAGATGGCTCAAGGCGTGGATAAACTGGCGCAAGCACCGGCGCATGATCTTTTACCGCGGGGAGGTGCATCTATGAGCATGAAAGACGCCATTTTCGGCACAGCCGCGCCGACCAGTCACGGCGGCGCAACCTATCGTGACAGCATCCAGGCATGGCTGCCGGTAAAGAATATCATTGGCGGCGTGGTCATCACGAAGGACAACCGGTTCATTAAAATCCTTGAAGTGCTGCCCGTCAACTTCTATCTGAAATCCCCGTCTGACCAGCAGAATATCATTACGTCCTACGCCGCATATCTGAAGATTGCGCCGGACAGCATGAGCTGCGAGGTGCGCACACTCCCGCCGGATACAAGTGAATATGTGGAGCAGATGCGGCAGTTCCAGAAAACCGAGGAAAGCGAAAACTGCCGTGCAGAGATCGAGGACAATATTGAAAAGATCGGTCTCGGTATCGCCAGCGAGTCCATCCGGCATCGCTTCTTTCTCGTGTTCCAGTACGAAGCCAAGATGCGCGCCAAGCGCAACACCGTCAAGGGCATCATTCAGCGCCTGAACGAAGAAGCGGACACGGCGCGGCGGTATCTGGATATCTGCGAGCTGGAGGTCTTAGAGCCACGCTACACAGACGATTTCGTGCTGAAGCTTTTGTATGAACTCATCAACAAGGGAACGAGCCTGCGCGTTAAGCTGCCGGAAGGTGTGTTTGACATGACAACGGAGGTGCATGGGGTGTATGGAGAATAAAAGAGGAACGGACGCATCCGTTCCTCTTGATTATGCACATTTTTTCCGTTCTCTTTGCGTGTTACGCGCCGTGGCGAAATTCGGCGTTGTTTTTTGTCAGCAGGTACAGACAATACTGGTTCATGCTGATACCCTCGCGCTTAGAGTTTTCCGCAAGTGCGCGATGCAGCGATTTCGGAAGCCGCAGCTTGAACTGACCGGAATACTCCTCGTCGGACGCTGGTTCCGGGATCTCATAGCCATCTTCCAGCGCGGCGGCCAGCCATTCGCGTTTGCAGTCCTGCGCGTTTTTCAGCGCCACTTCTGCCGTTTCGCCGCTGGTCAGGCAGCCGCGCAGTTCCGGATACGAGGCTACAAAACCGCCTTCCTCCGTGTCCGGAACAAGCTCCAGACGATACGGAAGATTCATATAATACTCAATCGTCTTCACGATTTGACACCTCGCTTTCTACAACCTCTTTTACCATCATAACATAGACTTTCTTGATCGGTTCGTGCATGGGGATCGTAATTGGCGTGCAGCCGGGTTTGCGAAATGTGCAATGACTGCTGCCGCCGTTTGGCTGGCGCATTTCATAGCCGCAGCTTTCCAGCACCTTGCGCAGCGCATCAAAACGAAGATCGCGCGATAATCCGCAGATTCTTGCCAATAGTTTATCCCATTTTGACACGGCACATCACCTCTGCCTTTTTGTTCAGTCTTATTATAGCATGGTGTCATATATGGTGTCAATTATAAACGCTATTTCGGTACTGCGATTCATACAACGGTACCTTTCTGTCGATCACGATCATGCTGTCCGGGGTCAACGGGCCGTGGATCACATCGACGTCCGTTTTCAGAATGTCCTCCAGTCGGTACTTGATCGCGCTCAGTGTGAGCAGAGAAATGCGCGGGGATTTGAATTCCAGCAGAAGATCCACGTCGCTGTCTGGGCGGTTTGTGCCATTAGCATAGGAACCGAACAGTTCTGCTTTCTTGATCGGGTATTCCTGCGCGGCAAGCCGCACGCCGTCTTTGATTTTCTGAATATCCAGCATGGCACAAACTCCTTTCCTGATTCTACTTCTATTATACCCATACTGTTGATAATTTCAAGTAAAATGCCGCTTCCAACACTCTGTTAATGGCTGCTTTCCTCGTCCTTTTCTTCCAGATACAATCCAAAAACATAGTTCGGCGACTGACCATAAAGTCCGGTCTCATCGTCAGCAAAGGACGCACCAGTTGCTGATGAATAGAAGGCTTTCAGAGCTTCATCTTCGCTCAGATGATCGTGCGCCATAATTTTCCGGATAATCTCCGGCAAAATGGTTGCGCGTGTTGTGCTGTGATTCATGGATTCACACTCCCGCAGATATAGCTGTTCTGAAAATGAAGCGTGCGCAGAGCCGCTTCCGTGCAAAACGCGATTTGATTGTTAATTCTTTCAAACCGCAGCCGCTCGATGGCGTCTTCTTTGCGCATGATCCCCTGCATAACGTAGGATACCGTTTCACCGACATTGTCGTTTGCAATTTTGCCCTCGACAATGTCATAGCCGTGAGCATAGTCTGTCCGGCTGCGGCAGGTAACGACAAGCTCCAGCCAATCCATGCTTGCGCCGTCAAACTGCAAAAACTGCAGTTGCTTTGCAGCATTTTCGTCCCATTCGTAGACGCTGACAATGGGCAGAACTTTCTTTTTTGTACGGCGGCTCTCGATCATGGCGCGGCGTCTGGCCCAGCGTTCAGCCTGTGCCTGAATATCCGTGGTATAGAACGCAAAGCCAAAATCACGGCCGATTTCGGATTTGAGAATGCGCGGCTGCTGCACTTCCAGTGTGCTTCCGTGATACAAAATCATGTCGCGCCCTCCAGATATCGGTCGAAGAACTGCATCAGGTATTCCATGCCCATGCCGTGCAAATCTTCATAATCTTCGTCGAGCAGTTTCAGAAGTCCCGTTTGTTCAAATAGTGCGTAAACCTCGTTGCTGGGCCGTCCGATGTGCGCGGCATAGTATTCAATACAAAACGCTTTGAAGGATAATGTGCTCATACGAACGCCCCTTTCTGATTCTATTATATCCAAAACCCTAATAATTTCAAGGAGTGTGATCCACTTGAAAAAGCACCGCAAGAACAAGCCCGCCCCGCCGCCCGGCTTGCCGCCGGAGCAGGAACAACCCATCAAGGAGCAGCCGAAGAAGCAGCCGTTTCTCAAGCGTCTGCTGTTCGGCGAGGAAACGCCGGATCTGAGCGAGCTGGAGGCTGGCTCAACAACGATCTTGGATATTCTCTCGCCTACGAGCGTGGACACCAAAAGCCGGGACTACATTGTAGTGGACGGCATTTTTCATGCCTATCTTTACATCACGGGCTACGGGTATTCCACGACCGTCGGCGCAAGCTGGCTGGCTCCGCTGGTCGAGGCTGGCGAGGGCGTCAGCATTTCGTTCCACTTTGACAAGCAATCCAAGGAGAAGATTCTGGCGAAGATCTCCCAGCAGACCATGATGAACCGCAGTCGGATGCGCGACGTTGCGGACACTCGGCAGGACTTCGAGGAGCTGGACAGCGCCATCGCGTCCGGTATGTATCTCAAGGACGTGATGAACCGGCAGGGTGAGGACTTTTATTATATGCACACGCTCATTGAGGTCACGGCCGGTGATCCGGAGACGCTGGAGCATCGTGTCACGGCAGTTGAAAAGCTGTGCGTCTCCGTGGACATGATCGCCCGCCGCTGCGAATACAAGCAGGAGCAGGCATTTTTGTCCATGCTCCCCATCCTCTATCTTGACCCGGACATTGAACGCAAGTCGCGCCGCAATGCGCTTACCAGCGGCGTGGCGGCAGCGTTTCCGTTTGCGTCCTATGAGCTGTCTGACCGCAACGGTATTTTTCTGGGTCTCAATATGTATAACCGTTCGCCGGTATTTCTGAACCCCTACGACGACTATAAATATACGAACGGCAACATCTGGATCGGCGGCTCGTCCGGTGCGGGCAAGACGTTCACGCTCCAATGTGTTGGCGGGCGTTTACGTCAGCAAGGCAAGCGTGTCATTTACATCATCCCGAAGAAGGGTCATGAGTTTCGTCCGCGCTGCGAACAGCTCGGCGGCCTGTATTTGCGTATGTCGCCATCTTCTCCGGACTGCCCGAACATCATGGCTATCCGCAGAAAATCGCTCGACACTTATGCTGGCCTCAAGGGGCTTGCCTCCCGTGACGATTCCGTGCTGGCAGATAAGATCTCCCGGCTCATCATCTGGTACAGCCTGCAGAAGCGCGACCTCAGCGACGAAGACCGGAATTATCTGGACACATCGCTGGTCGAGTGCTACCGACGCTATGGCATCACGTTTGACAACACTTCCGTTCTGAATGAGGACGGGCGCTTCTGTGAAATGCCCGTGCTTGCCGACTGGTACGATGTGCTGCAAAGCAGCGCGGACACAAAGCACCTTGCCGTTGTACTGGCACGGTATGTGACAGGCTCTGCCTCTGCCATGGGCAGCCGAAATGAAATTGACCTCGATAACAAATACATCGTCATTGACACGTCGGGTATGCCTGACGATCTGCTTCTGCCCGGTATCTTCTGGGCGACAGACATTGCAAATGACCTCATTTCCGGTGCCGGTGGGCAACTCTCGGCGCTGATCTCAGACGAGCTGTGGTCGCTCGTCGGCGCGAACTCCAATCCGCTGGCGGCAGGCTACATTCAGGAGATGGTCAAAACCATCCGCGGTCTCGGCGGTATCGCGATCACATCCACACAGGGTATGCAAGACCTGTTCTCTCTCGACAACGGCAAATACGGCAAAGGCATCCTGGATTCCAGCCGTATCAAGATCGTCATGCAGATGGAGGAACAGGAAGCGCGACTGATTCAAAATGTCCTGAATTTATCCGAGGAAGAAGTCCGTCAGATCACCAGATTTCGCCGCGGCGAGGGGCTTCTTTGCATCGGCTATAACCATGTGCCGATCGCGTTCTACGCGACACAAAAAGAATACGACGCGATCACCACATCGCCGACAGATCTGCTGAACAGGAACATAAAAAATGAAACCGTTTGACCAAAGGGCCAGACGGTTTCATGGAAGATATATCTTTGACTTTGCAGATTCTTTAACATTACGCTGAAAACGCAGGGCGGATATGCTGCTTGACTCCGCTTTTCGCTTCCTGCTGCTTTGCCCAAGTCACTCTGGTCACTTCTTCAACGAATGCTTTTTCTTTTGCGGAGGCCGAATAATATCGGATACCAAACTGCTGGCAAACATCGAAAAGCAGGTCTGTGTACGCAATATCTTCCTGCGTAGGCATTGAAAAATAGCCGCCTGCCTGCGATGCCAATTCGTCGATTGCATATTGTGCATTGTCCTTTTTATCCATGTTCCTGTTCCTCCTCTACTAAGTATTTTGAGAACAGCAGCCAGGCATCCTCGTCTGCAAGCATAAACCGTTTCGGTCCTCCGCTCGCTGCGCTGGGGATACGCTTGGCACCGAAATCTTCCGCATAATGTTTGGCTAACTCATCTGTTTTTGCATCAAATACCACATCTCCGCGGCATCCGTTGTCAATGGAGAATTTAATGCCAAATGCGATCAAAGCTGCACCGATTCCGCAATACTTCCGTTCTGCTTTCTTGGTAAGAACGGGGTTGCTTGCCGGTGCGCTCTCCGCGTAAAGAATGTAGACATATGCTTTTCGCCCGGAAATTTGATATGCGGCCAACGCAACCAGTTCTCCATCATCGGTTTTCATCGCATATTTTTCAACAGTTGGGGCTGCCAAAAATGGAGAGTTCCAATTTGTTTGCCATAGCGGATAATTGTGCGTTGCAGAAATATCCTCTGGTGAAGCTGTGTCGATGCGAACTTGAATGGACGAATTATCGGAGCAACGAACAATATAGGGTACAAAAATCATAAAAACATCACCCGCCTTTTCACGCACATAAAAGCATTTTGTATTTTTAGTATAACAGTCTTTTTCAAAAAATACAACAGAAAGGAATTTGAACGATGAACGAGGAAAGATTTACAGCAGAAACAAAAAAGATTCAGTCCGTCATTGCCAAAGCTTCGCAGAAAGCAGGCGCTCTGTCCGCACTTTCTGACGGCGGCAAAATGAATCTGGAAAAATTGCAGCTCACGCTGGAAGAAACCGCATATTTCTTTGAGTCTGCGACGCTCTATCTGCGCGCCCTCTGCGAAACACAGATGCCGGGCGCTGGCGGATACGGGCGGCGCGACGGGCTGGAGTTCCAGCTCCCGTCCGGGCACATTGAAATCGCGGGCGCGGGCTGGGTACACATGCAGCTCGATACGCTCCTGCCGCACTGCCGGTATATGCCCGCGACTTGGCTGACGGACACCGTGCGACAGCTTTTGAGCGCGTATATGCAGCACACGAATTTCCGGCTGCATTTCAAGCAGATGCTTTTGGTGATCGATGAACACAGCGATGTGGACGGGCGGCATGTATTCGATCAGGACAACAAAGGGTGGAAAGCCGTGAGCAATGCACTCAAGGGTCTGGTCATTGACGATGACGACCAGTACCATCTATCCGTCCACATGATGTCCAGCCGCAGTGCGGAGAATGTCTGCCACATCAGTCTGGTGCTGCCGGAATCCGCTGAGGAGTTCTTTCAATATCATCAAAAAGGTATTGCGTATAACCCCTTGGAGCCATCCGTTTCGTCTTGTTCATCGACCTCTTTTCAGCTGGTCTGAGGCTGGGACAAAACCGATGGGTCAAACCGCTTGCAATGTCATACTTTTTTGCGATTTGAAGCATCTGACGGGCAGCAAAAACCCGGCATCTACGGCTACCCATCGGTCAAGCAGGCAAAAGTCACGCAGAAGCACCGAAATTGTGGTTGCGCCGGAACCGGCGCAAGCGCAGTTTCGGTGTCTCGCAGGAAAGCGGGAGCTGCCATGATTTTTACGACCCGCGACCTTGATATCCTGCGCTTTCTCCGCTGGTGCCGCTTTGTGCTGGCGAAAGATCTGACCGATGTGTTTTCCAAGATTGAGGTTCAGAATCTTGAAATCCTCCGCCTGATAAAACTCTATTTGCCCGCACAAGCCTATACGCTGACCGCTGCCGGGAACCGGTTGCTTGACGCCGCCTTTCCAAAACTCCCTGCCGCGGTCGCCCCGGCTTACAAAGCCACTGATACCATCCGCCGCATTCGTCAAGCAAAGCTGATGACCACCGCGTATCAGGCGGGCGTTCCTGTTTTTACGACAGATGTTTCCGCGCTGTGCGAACAGGCGATGTTTCTTCCCATGATCGCCCGCAATCGCGGTTCTAATCCGTGGGGCAGCACCCGCGTAGCGGCGCTGCTCCATACCGGCGACCTCATGTGCGCGGTCCACTGGGTCAGTCCCGGCATTGGCTGCGTTGCACTCACAGATGAGCTGACTGCCTTCCAGAATCACACGGCGGCGATCCCCGCAAAGCAGCGCGGTATGATCTTTGCCGCAAATAGTTATGCGGAGATCCTCTCCGAGCTGGGCGCCGGGCACGAGAACCAACACACGCGCCTGCAAACCTATCGTGAGGTCTACGACCGCTTGACGCTGCCGCTTTTTCTGCTGCCGTGCAATGACACGGGCTGCTTGCAGCTCCGCATTCTGAGCATACCCAATTACCGCGAACTTCTGGCGAGAATCATCCTGAAGTCGCATTACGTTCCGCCGCCCGCGAATCGAACGATGTATGACGCGCTGTATCAAGGTGTGCCGTTCATTATGGCGGCGGACATGAACCTACGTCGCATTGACGCGGCAGTGGAGGTTGCCCGTTCAGATAGCCTTTCTCAAATCGTGCTGGCTGCGTTTCCCGAACAGGTGGAAGCTGTTCTGAACCGCCGCTACCGCGAAACCGGAAAGGCGCGTGTCTTTACCATTACGGAATCGGCGCTGCGGGAGCTGCTTGGAAGCACCGCGCCATACGCGCCGCCTGACCTGCCATTTTACACATCGGAAGGAAGTGTTCTGGATGTTCCGCCTCTCAAAGCTCCTTGAAAAGCTGGAGGACAAACTGGACGCAAGATTCAAAAGCTGGCTTGCCCGAAACAAAGCCAAACTGCCCATGCGCGTGCCAGCCGTGATCGTCGGCTGGTATTTTTACGGGATGTTTCTCAATTCTCTGCGGCTTGGAATTGCATCGACCTTTCACACCGGCGAGGATGAGATCAAAAGCATCTGGGTGCTGAACCCGTTCAAAAACTGGGGTGCAGTGTTCACTGGCTTTGGGATCGTAACGACGCTGGTGATTATCCTTATCATCTGCCTCATCACGAAGAAGGGCTATATCTGGTTCTCCGGTTACAAATACACGCACGACCCGCGCGGGTTTGACATTCTCCCGGACGGCACACATGGCACGTCCGGGTTTTTGACAGAGAAAGAAATGCGAGAATTTTTGGAGCTGTCACCTGCGGGCAAAGCGGAGGGCATGATCCTCGGCAAAGTCAAAAAGCATCCGGATGATCCGGATGCTTACGCACTCTATGCCGCACATCGGATGGTCGCCGGTGACAACAACAATCTGCTCTGTATCGGCGCGCCGGGCAGCGGCAAGTCCAGAGGCTTTATCATCCCGTTCCTCATGGGCTGCGCAAAGCGCGGCGAGTCCGCATTCATCACGGATGCCAAGGGCGAACTTTTTGAACGTCTTTCCCCGTATTTTAGACAACACGGTTTTTATGTGAAAGCGGTGAACTTTCTGGACATGGAACACTCGGACGGTTGGAACTGCCTGTACGGTCTGGACACCCAGCCGCAGCTCGTGCAGACGGTAGCCAACACGATCGTGCAGAACACGTCAGGACCGAAAGAAGCCAACGACTTCTGGAGCCGGGCGGAGCTGAATTTACTCATGGCGCTCATTCACTATGTCGTCAATCTGCGCGATGCTAACGGAAATCTTCTCCCCATTGAGCAGCGCGGGCTCGGCGATGTGTACCGCATGATCGCAACGGAGAGCATTGAGGAAATCAACCGCAGGTTAGCTGCTCTCCCGCCGGAGCATCCGGCCAAATACCCACACGGCCTGTTCCTCAAGGCAAAGGAAAATCTCTGGGGCAACATCGTCATTGGGCTTGGCAACCGTCTGGCGGTCTTCCAAAGCCGTCTGGTGGATAAGATCACGCGCAACCACGATGTAGACCTTCTGCTCCCCGGCAAGCGGCCGTGTGTGTACTTTGTCATCATCTCCGCGCAGGACAGCGCGTACCGATTCCTGTCGTCGCTGTTCTTTTCGCTGGCGCTGCCGCAGCTTTCGAACTTCGCACGTTTGCAATGCGCGGGCGGGCGGCTGCCGGTGCTGACAAACTTCTGCCTCGACGAATACTGCAACATCGGCTATCTGGACGGCGTAGCGGACAGTCTGAACAGCATCCGCGGCTTCAATATGTCCGCGCAGATCGTCGTGCAGAGTCTTTCTCAGTGGCAGGAAAAGTATCCGGGCAAGGAGTGGGAAAATCAGCTGGCGACGTTCGACCAGACGCTCTACATGGGCTGCAACGATCTGACGTCTGCAAAATATATTTCGGAGAAATGCGGCAAGGTGACGATCTCCGTCCTCAATAACCAGATGCCGATGATGCCGCTGTTCTCGCCGGTGTATTCGTCCACGCGCCCGTATTCCCAGACGCGAAGCAACACACAGCGCGATCTAATGAACCCCGATGAAGTCCTGCGCTTGGAAAACCGGAAGTGTCTGGCGCTGTTCAAGGGACACAAGCCCGCGCTCCTCTACAAAATGACGCCGGAGGAGCTGCCGGACTACGCCGGACTCACCACCTGCCGCGTCATTGACTACATCCCGGAGTGGCGGAGAAAAGAAGCCGAGACAGCGCCGCAAAAGAGGCCTCAGGCCCCAGCACAAAAAGAACCGTCAAACAGTCCAAAACCACCTGTCAAAGAAAAACAGCCAGACCGCAGTGAGCAGCCGCCCGCCTACGATCTGGCTGAGGATGATGAGATTGGGATGGTGGAGTGTACGGTGGATAGTATCCTGGATATGTAAGCGTCTAATATCAAGCCAAAAAGGTCTCTCCGTTTTAATCTTTCTCGACATACACTTGGATGCGCTCCCTCATCCTGGCAAAAACATCCGTTTCTGCATAACGAGAAGGGCCTGCTGCCGCAGCCTGATCCGCCTCATCCAGCTTCTGCTCTGTTTCATCCTGAATGGCAGATTTATCGTGAATCATCATATCGCATCACTCCAACAGCTTTGCATAATTTTTGCGGGCATAAACCACTCTGGCAATCGTCACGCGCTTTTCAGCTTCCGTCATCCAGTAGAGCATCATGTAGTTCTCGACAAGCAGCTTTCGGTACTCATGCTTTAACGGGCGCAGCGGAGTGTAGGCTGGCTGCGCATACGGAAAGTCCCGCAGACTTTCTCCAGCTTCGGCCAGCCGCTCCGCGATGCACTCCGCTGCAGACGGATTATTCAATTCCCGTGCAATATACGTGACGATCTCTACCATGTCCTGCACGGCAGACAGCAAATACTCGACGTTATACAACCTTAGATCCTCCAATGGCATCTTTCATCGCTTTCAGAACATCCTTGGAGGAATAGCGTTCGCTGGACAGCTCTGCTTCGCGCTCGGCGGCTTGCAGCTTGAAGTAGATTTCACTTTCAAATTGCAGGTTTTCAAACGCTTCCATGCTCAGAACGACCATATCGCCGTAGCCGTTTTTCGTCAGAAACACCGGCTGCGCGGTTTCGTGGACGGTTTTGGAGATCTCCGCAAAGTTGTTTCTCAGGTCGGAAACCGGACGGATCATGTTCATAGTATCAGCCTCCTTGTATTATAAAGTAGTAG
>DPCD01000055.1:0-2802 GCA_003516765.1 Clostridiales bacterium
CCAGTTCTTCATCATGCATGAAGACGGCGAGTTCCTCGACGGGCAGTATGCGGCGTTCGGCAAGGTTCTGGAGGGCATGGATGTGGTCGATAAGATCGCGGCGGTCAAGACCGACGGCAGCGACCGTCCGCTCAGCGAGCAGAAAATCGCCTCGATCCGCGTCGACACAAAGGGCGAGGAGTACCCCGAACCCGACAAGCTCCGCGACCCGTACGGCAGATTTTAATATCAAAAAAGCTTTTCCCGGCGTGGGGAAACCCGCGCCGCACACGGGGCTGCACTGGTTTCGACGGGGGCAGTGAGGCAGGATAAGCGGGCGGAGGTGTCTGACCTCCTTAAACCGGGCAATTTTTAAAATTAACTGACAACAATACTGTTGCTCTGGCTGCCTAATTAGGCGCCCATCCTCCCCGGAAGGACCACGAGCCGGGCTAGGGTGTGATCTTAGTGGTGACCGTGCGGCGGGAAAGAGTTGACTCGCCCATGCATCATGACTCTACTAAGCCGATGAGAGTGTTTGTTCCCGCTTCGGCAAGGGAATGTAAATAACAAACTGCGCCCGAAGAAAGTCCTGTCAAGTTGTTTTCGGACAGGGGTTCGATTCCCCTCAGCTCCACCATAAGTCCGCCGTAATTTTGATAGAATTACGGTGGACTTTTTCTATGCCCGAAAACCGCTTGAAATCAGGCATTTCGGCTGTTCCGTCATATAACGAACCCCGCTGCAGAGCATTTCTGCGGCGGGGTTTTGTGCATTTTATGGCGATTAAGGCTGTCTGTGCCATTGTAATCGTTAAACGGCTGGAGTAATCGTCAAATCGCAGCGGTAATCATTAAACTGATGTTGTATGCTTTCTCAAGCTGCAATAACAACTGCATTATCTTTAACTTTGTTAATCGCAGCCATAATTTCCATCTGCATCTTTTTATCAAACAACCTGGTAAAGCTTAGAGGCTTATCGAACGGAGGCTTGGTAAGCATAGTGACACTATCTTCTGACGGAGATGGGGTGCAGCATCTATACATTAGATCTGACGGATTCACTTGCACCCATGCGCATGGGACATGTGGATGCGTACCCGAAGCTGCCGCCGGAGCAGCGCGGCGGTGCGGCAATCCGGATAAGCCCGGACGGAAAATTTCTTTATTGCTCGAACCGCTCGGACAGCGGCGGCAGAATCGACTGGTTTTCGCTCGAAGACCCGATGCACCCGCAGCACGTCGGAACGGTTTCGGACGGCCTTTTCTTCCCGCGCGATTTCGCGCTCAGCCGGGATGGGCAGTATCTCGTGAGCGCCGGTCAGCGGGAAGAAACGATCATTCTGTGGAAACGAAACGAACAGACCGGCGCGCTCTCGAAGCTCCGGACGATTTCGGATATTCCGGAGCCGGTCTGCGTCTTGAATTGGAAAGAAACATCTTAGGAGATGAAAGATATGAAGGTTTTGGATAGACTCCATGGCTGCGGCGTTGTGCCGGTTGTGGTATTGGACGATGTAAAAGACGCGGTCGCAACAGCAAACGCGCTGCTTGCCGGCGGCGTGGACGTAATGGAAATTACCTTCCGCACAGCAGCTGCGGCAGATTCGATCAAAGCCGTCGCGGAAAACTGCCCCGACATGCTCGTTGGCGCGGGCACGGTCATTACGCTCGAGCAGTGCAAACAGGCGGTCGAGTGCGGCGCAAAATTTATTGTCTCTCCGGGCTTTGACGAGGAAGTCGTACGCTGGTGCGTGGAGAACGGGATTGCCGTCACACCCGGCTGTGTGACCCCGAGCGAGATCATGGCAGCGATGAAGCTGGGCTTGACCGTGGTCAAGTTCTTCCCGGCGGGCGTGTATGGTGGGCTTTCTGCCATGAAGGCGCTCTCGGGTCCGTTCGGCGGGATCAAGTTTATCCCAACGGGTGGCGTCAATGGACAGAATATCGGTGAATTTATCGCAGCGCCGTTCATCCACGCGGTCGGCGGCAGCTGGGTCTGCCCGAAGGCAGATATCGCAGCAGGCAATTTTGAGAAAATCACCACCCTTTGCAAGCAGGCAAGGGCTGCCATTCAGGAGGTGCGCAAATGAAGCTTTTAACGTTTGGCGAAATTATGCTCCGGCTGAAAGCGCCGGGACATGAGCGCTTTTTCCAGTCCCCGATGCTGGAGGCAACCTTCGGCGGCGGCGAAGCGAACGTGGCGGTGAGCCTTGCAAACTACGGCATGGACGCGGAATTTCTGACGGTTTTGCCGCAGAATGAGATCGCAGAGTGCTGTATCCGCGAGCTGCGCTATTTTGGCGTGGACACGAAGAAGATCGTCTGCGGCGAAGGGCGCATGGGTATCTATTACTTAGAGGGCGGCGCGAACCAGCTGCCGAGCAAGGTCGTCTACGACCGTGTGCATTCCTCCATTGCTATGGCAAAGCCCGGCGATATCGATTGGGACAAAGCGTTTGAAGGCGTTGGCTGGTTCCACATCACGGGTATTACGCCCGCAATTTCCGAATCCGCGATGGAGTTGTCGCTCGAGTCTGTGAAGGAAGCAAAGAAGCGGAACATCACCGTTTCCTGCGACCTCAACTATCGTAAAAATCTCTGGAAATACGGCAAGAAGGCATCTGAGGTCATGCGTGAGATGGCAAAGTACGTCGATGTGGCGATCGCCAACGAAGAGGACGTGCAGAAATTGCTCGAAATTACGGTCGATGTGAACGTCGAATCCGGTGAGCTGGATCGTGAGAAGTATCGCGCGCTCGGCAACAAGGTGCTCGAAGCCTATCCGAACATGCAGTGTATTGCCATCACGCTGCGCGAGAG
>DPCD01000055.1:2983-8681 GCA_003516765.1 Clostridiales bacterium
ACGCTGCGCGAGAGCCACAGTGCTGACTGGAACGGCTGGGCGGCGTGTCTCAATGACGGCAAGGACTTCTATGTGTCTAAAAAGTACGAAATCCGGGACATTATCGACCGCGTCGGCGGCGGCGATTCGTTTGCGGGCGGCTTGATCTACGGGCTGAACCATTATGAGGACAAGCAGCTGGCGCTCGAGTTTGCGGTCGCGGCAAGCTGCCTCAAGCACAGCGTGATTGGTGACTTTAACCGCGTGGGCGTTTCTGATGTGGAAAAGCTCATGGGCGGCGACGGCACGGGAAGAGTACAGCGCTGACCAGTCAAATTTTTTCGGAATTTTCCGGCGAAATCTCACATTGTCCGGATGAACCGGACATACTAAAATAGACAATACGCAGAAGTTTTTGGAATTGCCTGCGTAAGTCTTGACAAACGAAGGGAGAGCCTGCAAAATGGGATATCAGCATTGGTCATATGAGCTGCTCCATGGATTCTGCATGGACGCATTTGAAAAATTCGGCTTCACGGAAGCGGAAGCAAACATCATTCAGGATGTGCTTCTGACTGCAGATCTGTACGGCATCGAGTCGCACGGGATGCAGCGGATGGTGCGCTACCACAAGTGCATCGAAAAGGGCATGATTCACGTCGATGCAAAGCCCGAGGTTGTGTTTGAGACGCCGGTCTCCGCCGTCGTCGACGGGCACGACGGCATGGGGCAGCTGATCGGTCATTTTGCGATGGAGCTGGCAATCGAGAAGGCAAAGAAGTCCGGCGTGGGCATCGTCTCGGCGCGCAACTCCAATCATTACGGCATTGCGGGTTACTATGCGAATATGGCGTGCAAGGAGGGCTTGATCGGCTTCAGCTGCACGAACAGTGAAGCGATCATGGTTCCGACGTTCGGACGCAAGGCAATGATCGGCTCGAACCCGATTGCCTGCGCGATGCCGGCAGAGCCGTATAACTTCTTCTTCGATGCATCCACCACGGTCGTCACGCGCGGCAAGCTGGAGATGTACAACAAGGCGGAAAAGCCGCTTCCCGAGGGCTGGGCGCTGGACAAGAACGGTCATCCGTCGACCAATGCGCCGGATGTTCTGGCGAACATCGTTGCAAAAGCCGGCGGCGGCATCATGCCTCTGGGCGGCAGCACGGAAAAGCTCGGCAGCCACAAGGGCTACGGCTATGGCATGCTGTGCGAGATTTTCTCGTCGATTCTCTCCATGGGCGGCACGTCCAACTACTGCATGACCGGCGGGCGCGGGAATATCTGCCACGGCTTCATGGCAATCAACCCGGCGTTCTTCGGCGATGCTTCGGCGATCAAAAATCACCTGTCGACCTTCCTCGAGGAGCTGCGCGAGAGCCCGAAGGCAGACGGGCAGGAGCGGATTTACACGCACGGAGAGAAGGAAGTCGCGGCTGTGAAGGACCGCATGGAAAACGGCATTCCGGTCAACGACAACACGATGGTCGAGGTGCTGGACCTGTGCAACTATCTGGGGCTTGACTTTGGCAAGTACTTCGGCAGCTACCTGCCGCCCGTCAAAAAAGACGTTTTCAAAGGCAATTACTAAGGAGAAACACTATGGATTACGCAAAAGAGTCTCTTCGGCTGCATGCCGAATGGAAAGGCAAAATTGAAGTCAAGGCGACGGTTCCGGTCGAAACAAAAGACGATCTGAGCCTTGCTTACACGCCGGGCGTCGCGCAGCCGTGCCTGGAAATTCAGAAGGATATTAACAAGAGCTACGACTTAACGCGCCGCTGGAACCTCTGCGCGGTCATCACCGACGGCTCGGCCGTTCTCGGCCTTGGCGACATCGGCCCGGAGGCCGGCATGCCGGTCATGGAGGGAAAGTGCGTGCTCTTTAAGAGCTTCGGCGGCGTGGATGCGTTCCCGCTTTGCGTGAAGACGCACGACGTCGACGAGTTTGTAAACGCCGTGTACCTCATTTCCGGAAGCTTCGGCGGCATCAACCTCGAGGACATTTCCGCGCCGCGGTGCTTCGAAATTGAGCGCAAGCTGAAAGAAAAGTGCGACATTCCCATCTTCCACGACGACCAGCACGGCACGGCGGTCATTACCCTCGCCGGTCTTACGAACGCGCTCAAGGTCGTCGGTAAGAAAAAAGAGAACGTGAAGGTCGTCACCTCCGGCGCGGGCGCGGCAGCAATCTCGATTGTCAAGCTGCTGCTGTCTGCCGGTTTCCAGAACATCACCATGTGCGACCGTAAGGGCGCGATTTACAAGGGTAGAGACGGTCTCAACTGGATCAAGGAAGAGATGGCAGAGGTCACGAATCTCGACCACAAGTCCGGTTCTCTTGCCGATATGCTGGTCGGCGCCGACGTGTTCATCGGCGTCTCCGCGCCGGGCATGGTCACGACGGACATGGTCAAGACAATGAACAAGGACGCGATTATCTTTGCCTGCGCGAACCCGACGCCGGAAATTTTCCCGGACGATGCCAAGGCAGGCGGCGCGAAGGTCGTATCCACCGGCAGAAGCGATTTCCCGAACCAGATCAACAACGTCCTCGCGTTCCCCGGCATCTTCCGCGGCGCGTTCGACGTTCGCGCGTCCGATATCAACGAGGAGATGAAGATGGCTGCTGCAAAGGCGCTGGCAGAACTCATTTCCGAGGACGAGCTGTCGGCAGATTATATCATCCCCAAGGCGTTCGACAAGCGCGTGGGTCCGGCGGTTGCCAAGGCGGTCGCCGAGGCGGCAAGGGCTTCCGGCGTGGCAAGAATCTGAGAATCAACAATCCAATACGGAAAGCTTTCAAAACGGCGCAGCCACCGGCTGTGCCGTTTTTGCGCATCGGAAGGACATTGCAAAACTGGAAATAGATTGCATAAAAAACGGCTGGGCTTAACATTTGTTAATTACACGGAGCGTTTTTTGAGATAAAATAAAAAACGAATAGGAGGGGCTTTTATGGGGATGCCGTTTCTCGGCATGACACCCGTGACGCTCAGCCGCATCCGAGCAAAGCAGTCGGAAGCCGCAGAGGATACTTGACGGGCTGCAAAAATGGCTGTATCGTATAGTTGCTGTTAAAAAGCTTTCGTTTTGAAACACGAGTTTTAAAACGGCTGCAGGCTGATACAGCCGGAAAACGCAGAAAGGAGGCGGCGCATGGCAAGCAGTCGGGAATATCTGGACTTCGTGCTGGAACAATTGGAGGGAATCTCCGGCATCGACTACAAAAAGATGTTCGGCGAATATCTGATCTACATCAACAACAAGCCGGCAATCATGGTCTGCGACAATACGCCGATGGTTAAAAAGCTCCCGGAGCTGCTGGAGCTCATGCAGGGCGCGCCGGACGTCTATCCCTATGAGGGCGCAAAGGTGCATCTGGCGTTGGACATTGAAAACCACGCGCTCACGCGGCAGGTTCTGGAAGTGATCGACCGTGTCACACCGGTTTCCAAACGCAAAAAGAAACCGCAGTAGAATCAAATATGCAAGGATAAAAACGCAACGCATGCGATAATGCATGCCAGAGCCGGTAGGTAGCCCGGCCGTCCCGCTTCTGCGGGGTAAGTAACCTGCCAGTCCTGGTTGTCCATTCCTTGTCAACTGACACAAGCAGGAGGACTGGACATGGGGGAACTGAAGCTCACGGTATACTTTGAAGACCCGTTCTGGGTCGGCGTCTTCGAGCGGACGCAAAACGGCACGCTGTCTGTGTGCAAAATCACCTTTGGCGCGGAACCGAAGGACTATGCGGTGCATGCATACGTGCTGCGCCATTTTTACGAGCTGCGTTTCAGCCCGGCGCTTTCTGCCAGGCAGCATGTGCAATGCAGCAATCCCAAACGCCGCCAGAGGCAGGTGCAAAAGCAGCTGAGCGGCGCAGGGGTCGGCACAAAATCCATGCAGGCGCTTGCCGCGCAGCGCGAGCAGCTGAAAACCGAGCGTAAGCAGCAAAGCCGCGCCCAGCAGGAAGCGGAGCAGCAGCGCCGTTTCGAGCAGAAGCAGAGAAAAAAGCTCGAAAAGCACAAGGGGCATTGACAAATTGCAGCATCGCAGGACAAACGGAACAGGCACAGGAGGAGCAGATGCTGACCTATCACAAGACGACGGAGGAAGAAAAAGAAGTCATCACCGCGTGGCAGTATGCGGGGCAGTACGCGATTTATAACACCACGCCATACGCCGAGCAGAAAAAGCAGGGCGTGGGCTTTGCCAACCCCAAAAACAATTTCTATTCGTTCTTTGATCATGACACGCTTGTTGGCTTTATCAATCTGTATGAAGAGCCAACCGAGGTCTTCTTTGGCATTGGCGTGCGCCCGGATGCATGCGGCAGGGGATATGGGCAGCAGATGACGAAAGCGGCATGTGATCTGTCCGGCAGGCTGTTTCCGGGGAAGCCGCTCTATCTGGAGGTCAGAACGTGGAATGCCAGAGCTGTCCGGTGCTATGAAAAAGCGGGCTTTCACATCACAGGCAAGCCCATCCGCCAGACAACCGCGGCGGGCGACGGCGTATTTTATCATATGGTTCGGAAAATTTAAAAGAATCCTCTGCATGACGAGCGCATGCAGAGGATTTTTGTCTGATGGCGCATCAGCCGTCCGGGCGGAACGGGGAGAGGGCGTCTTCCAGCTTTTTTAGCGCCTTCTTTTCAATGCGCGATACATAGCGCATCCGTAATTGTAAGTGATTTCGTCTTGAAAATCGCGCCGCTCATAACGGCGCAAACCATTGATATGGATAGATTTATCCCGTCTGCTGAAGTTCTGCAAATCGAAACTTGACAATGATCTCCCTGGCCGCTGTCAGCTCGACCCGCTCGATCAGACTCACCAGCAATTCCCGGTTGGCACAGGCGGTATCAAGGTATCTTTGCACCAAGTCTTTTGCTCGCGCTGTTTGGCTGATAGGGTTCTTTTGCTGCTGTTGAAGCTCCTTGATTCGTTCCTCCAGTTGCGCCCGTTCGTCCTTGATACGGGTGAAGATACGCTGAAAGTCCTCCTCCGGCAACAAACCGGAAAGACGGTCGGTGTACATTCGGTCAAGGTGCTCTGTAAGGTTGGCACTCTTATTTTGCAGGGCGCTGATCTCCGCCGCCGTCTTGTTCTCCTGCGACGCCTCCTTCACCGCCTTTTCCGCAGCGGGAAGCAATGCTTCCGCAGTCAAATAGTCTTCGCAGACCTCTCGAACCTTGGCAATCACTGCATCCGTTACCGTTTTTTCCTTGATATAATGTGTGGTGCAGGCACTGTTCTTGGTAAAACGCTGATAGGTACGGCAGACGAAATACAGTGTTTCTTCTCCCTTGACGTTGGGGCGATTCAGCACGCCCAAGGGATAACCGCATTCGTGGCAAAAAATCAAGCCCTTCAAAAGGAAATCGTAGGTACGGCTTCGGGTGCGTTTGCGGCTGTTCACCAGCATCCGCACCTTGCGGAAGCTCTCGGCGTCAATCAGCGGCTCATGGGTATCTTCAACCACAACCCAATTATTACGATCCTGATGCAAACACTTCTTAGACTTGTAGCTGATCTTCACTTGCCGCCCCTGCACCATATTGCCGATGTAGGTCTCATTTTGCAGCATATCGGAAATACGTTCGCTGCTCCAAAGCCCCGCATAGGGTCCTTTGCGACCCATGTTCCAGCCACAGTAGGTGGCCGGTGTAGGGACGCCCTCCTCGTTTAGCATAGCGGCAATTTGGCGGCAGCTA
>DPCD01000153.1:0-5293 GCA_003516765.1 Clostridiales bacterium
TCGATGTGCCCCTTCTCCAAAAGATCATTCGGGTGTTTGTCGTCGGTACAGAACATGCAGCGCTCGGCGTACTGCGGGGTGAGTAAACCCGCCAGCGCTTCGAGATTGCGCGCCGCCGTGCCCTCGCGGATCATGATAAACTGCCCGCGCTTGAGCTTTTCCAGCGCGTCCTCCATCGTTGAGCATTCGTGGTCGGAGTAGACGCCGGCGGCGACGTAGGTATCCAGATCCTTGCCGGTAAGCCCCGGCGCGTGACCATCGATTT
Organism: Clostridiales bacterium; assembly: GCA_003516765.1. Taxonomy (GTDB): domain Bacteria; phylum Bacillota; class Clostridia; order Oscillospirales; family Oscillospiraceae; genus CAG-170. The sequence goes on from DPCD01000153.1 coordinate 266, forward strand.
TCTTATGGTGCGCCTGCGCGGCGACGATTTTGGAGACGACCTCCTTGTCGTTGTGAATGACGCCGTAGGCGTTCATCATTTCCGCCAAGCCCTGCACTCTCGGATAGTCGTAGAACGAGTCAATCGCCCGGTAGTCCAGGTTCGCGCCCGACTCGTCCATCGGCGTTGCCGGAACGCACGAGGGAAGCATGAACCGCACGTCGATCGGCAGCCCTTCGGTCGCCTGAAACATGTAGTCGATGCCGTCGGTGCCCATGACGTTGGTGATTTCATGGGGGTCGGTGATGACGGTCGTCGTGCCGTGCGGCAGCGTCGCGCGGACAAATTCCTTCGGACTGACAAGGCTCGATTCCAGATGGATGTGCGCGTCAATGAAGCCGGGGCAGACGATCTTGCCCGTCATGTCGTATTCGACTTCGCCTTCGTAGTCCCCAAGACCTACAATCAGCCCGTTGGCGCAGGCGATGTCGCAGGTGGTCAGTTCGTTGGAAAAGACGTTGACAAACGTCGCGTTCTTCAGAACCAGATCCGCCTTCTTCCGCCCGGATGCCGCCTCGATCACCTTCTGCTTTTTCAGCAGCTTTCTCTGAATCTTTCCTGCGTAGCTCTCGGTTGTGACTGCCATGAAAATCATCCTTTCTTTGTTTTTTACGGTGCTGCATGCCGCCGTATCTGCCCGGTTGCGTTTGGCCCCGCGCATTAAGCACAGCTTCTTGCTGATATTAGCACAAATTATACTCCAGAACGCAAATTTTGTCCATACTGTTTTTGCAGCCGCATAAAAATTTTTGAGATTTCACCGCTGCCGAACAAAATCTGTACACGCGCCCTGCCGCGTGGTATAATAAACAGACGAATTGGGGGCGAACGTATGAAGCTTTTGATGCACATCTGCTGCGCGCCGTGCGCAAATCTGCCGATCGACGTGCTGCGCGCAGATGGTATCGATCTGACCGGCTACTGGTACAATCCGAACATCCATCCCTTCACCGAATACCGCGCGCGCCGCAACTGCTTACAGGAATATGCGAAGACCATCAGCCTGCCGCTTCTGGTGCGCGACGATTACGGGCTTCGTCCGTTTGTCCGGGCAGTCGCGGACGATATCGCCGGACGCTGCGTCAAGTGCTATGAGATGCGGCTTTTTGAGGCGGCGCGCATGGCAAAGGAGGGCGGCTTCGATGCGTTTACCTCGTCGCTGTTCATCAGCCCCTACCAGCAGCATGAGCTGATGCGTGACGTCGCCTACCGCGCGGGCGAGGCATACGGCGTGCAGTTTTACTATCAGGACTTTCGCCCGCTGTTCCGCGACGGACAGACAAGGGCGCGCGAGCTGGGCTTTTATATCCAGAAATACTGCGGCTGCGTCTTCTCCGAGCAGGAGCGCTACCAGAAGCCCTCGAGAATCATCCCATAATGCCGCTGTCTGAAAAGCGTCAGCTTTTTTGACAGACCAAGGGCGCGCCGCAATTTGCGGCGCGCCCTTGGTGCAGGATTGACTTTTCCCGCAAAATATGGCAACATGAAATGAAGCTTATGCCTTCTTCTGCGGCAGCGCGAACATCGAGGGCATCCGGCGCGTCACGGCGACGCACAGAAGGCTTCCCACCGTAATTTTCAGCAGGTCTCCCGGCAGATAGATGAGCATGCCTTTGTAAAGCACCTGCCAGAAGGTCAGCCCTTTTCCGAGGTAGCCGTTCGCAATCAGCGCCATATATGGAACGCCGATGGCATACAGAACGGCAAGACCTGCGAGCATCGAAAGCGCCGTGCGCCAGAAGGTAAGCGGGCGTTTGGCGAGCTTGCCGATCACGAACGCGCACGGAATCAGCCCCAGCAGAAAGCCGAACGTCGGCTGGAAAATATACGAAAAGCCGCCGCCGAGCGCAAAAATCGGCACGCCGACGAGCCCGATGAGCACATACACCGCCTGCGACAGCGCGCCATAGCCCGCGCCGAGCAGCACACCTGCCATTGCCGTAAAGAGAAACTGCAGCGAGATGGCAGCAAGGGCAAACGGGATTTTGAAAAATGCGCCGACTGCCGTCAGCGCGGCAAACAGCGCGCAGAGAATCATGGTCCGGGTTTTCATAGTTCCTCCTGTATTGTAAACTTGATTTTTTGTGTTTTTAGTTTACAATCAAAAGTATAGCAGATTCTTCCCCAAATGACAAGGAGTTTTTTATGACGAAAGAGGATGTTCTGGCGCTGCTGGAAAAAAGCGACGCGCCGGTTTCGGGCGAGCAGATGTGCCGTGCGCTCGGCATGACGCGCGCGGGCGTCTGGAAGGCGATCGAAGCGCTGCGCGCGGACGGCTTCGACATCGAAGCTGCGCCCCGCAGAGGCTACCGGCTCTGTGCAAAGCCCTTGCAAAAGCAGGCGCTCGAACGGCTGCTGGACGGGAGATTCCCGGCGGACCGGCTCATTGTCCTGCCGGAGGTCGACTCGACCAATACCTATCTCAAACAGCTTGCATCAAACGGCGCGCCGGATGAAACCGCGGTCCTTTCCATCCGCCAGACTGCCGGACGCGGGCGGCGCGGCAGAAGCTTTCTGTCCGAGCCCGGCGGGCTTTATCTGAGCTATCTGATCCGTCCGCATGAGTCTGCGCAGGAGCTTCTGCATCTGACAGCGCTGGCAGGGCTTTGCGTGTGCAATGCCGTCTCGCAGGTAACGGGCATGCAGCCTTCCATCAAGTGGCCGAACGACCCGGTGCTGAACGGCAAAAAGCTCTGCGGCATTCTGACCGAACTTTCCGTGTCGTTAGAGACGCAGGAGCCGGAATATGTCGTCATCGGCATCGGCATCAACTGCAATCAGACGCAGTTTCCGCAGGAGCTCGATATGGCAACGTCGCTTCGCATCGAAGCCGGGCATCCGGCAGACGTGAACGCCATCGCCGCGGCGCTGCTTCTGGAGCTTTCGCGGATGCGGCGGGAGTTTTTGAGCAGGAAGTCAGACTGGATTGCCGCATTCTCGCGAAACTGCCTGACCGTCGGCAAGGACATCCAGATTCTGCGCGCAGGCACGGTCCGGCAGGCAAAAGCAACCGGCATCGGTCCGGATGCGGAGCTTCTGGTGGAGTACCCGGACGGCACAAGCGGCAGCGTCTCTTCCGGCGAGGTGTCGGTGCGGGGGCTTTACGGGTATGTTTAATTGCCAAAGGGCATTTGCTTTTTGGCACACGGAATTTTCTGAAAGGAGTTTTTCCATGACAAACGAGGTTTTACAGGCAATCGAAGCGCGCAGAAGCTGCCGCAGCTATGAAGAAAGACAGATCTTGCCCGAGGAGCTCAGCGCCGTCACGCGCGCGGGCACCTGGGCGCCCACCGGCATGGGCAGACAGGCGGTAAAGATCGTCGTCGTGCAGGGCAAGGATACGGTTGCGAAGCTTGAGCGCATGAACGCTGCCGTCCTCGGCGACCCCGACGCACATCCGTTCTACGGCGCGCCGACGGTGCTGGTCGTCTTTGCTGACTCGACCGTTCCCACGCATGTCCCCGATGGCTCGCTGGTTCTCGGGACGATGCTGCTTGCCGCTTCTTCCATTGGGCTCGGCTCGTGCTGGATCAACCGCGCGAAAGAGGCATTTGAAACCAAGGAAGGCAAGGCGCTGAAAGCCGCGTGGGGAATCGAAGAAACCTACGTCGGCATCGGCAACTGCATCCTCGGCTACGTCAAGGGAGAGCTTCCCGCGCCTGCGCCGCGCAAGGCAGACTATATCGTCACGGTCTGACCCTTCCAACATCACACAGGAGGTACATCATGAGCTACGAACAAGCGGCATTTTGCGGCGCCATCGGGCGCGGCGAGGAAATCTTCTGGGTAAATCCGGAGAAAAAGCCCTATCGCGAGGTCGAAGCGTCGCTTCCCTTCTCTGCGGCGCAGATCGAGGACGCGGAGGCAAGACTTGCGCGTTTTGCGCCGTTTCTGGAGCTGAAATTCCCCGAGACCATCAAAACGCACGGTCTGATCGAGTCTCCGCTGCGCGAAATTCCGGGCATGCACGAGTGGCTCTGCGAGCCGTGCCCGGAAGCGCCGGCAGGCAAGCTCCTTCTCAAGATGGACAGCCATCTGGCGGCGGCAGGCTCCGTCAAGGCGCGCGGCGGCATTTATGAAATTCTGCACCACGCGGAAACACTCGCGCTGGAGCATGGGATGCTACAGCCCGGCGAGTCCTACGCCCGCTTTGCGGACCCCGATTTCCGGGCATTTTTCGGAAAATACTCGCTGCATGTCGGCTCGACCGGCAATCTGGGGCTCAGTGTCGGCGTGATTGGCGCGGCGCTCGGCTTTCAGACCTGCGTCCACATGTCTGCCGACGCCAAGCAGTGGAAAAAGGATCTGCTGCGCAGCCGGGGCGTGGAGGTACGCGAATACGCCTCCGACTACTCCGCGGCAGTCGCGGCAGGGCGCAAGTTGGCGTCCGAGGACGCGCGCGCCTATTTTGTCGACGACGAGCAGTCGCAGGACCTGTTTCTGGGATACGCGGTCGCGGCAAAGCGGCTGCAGAAGCAGTTAGAAGCAATGCAAATTCCGGTAGACGATGCGCGCCCGCTGGTCGTGTATCTGCCCTGCGGCGTCGGCGGCGCGCCGGGCGGCATCTGCTACGGACTGAAAAAGCTCTACGGCGACAATGTGATCTGCTGCTACGTCGAGCCGACGGAAGCGCCCTGCATGCTTCTGGGGCTCGGCACGGGCAGAATGGAGAATATCTGCTGCGCGGACGTTGGCTTGAGCGGCAAAACAGCTGCAGACGGTCTGGCAGTCGGCAGACCGTCCGGGCTTGTGGCGCGGGCAACGCGTGAGCTTGTCTCCTGCGAAGCGACCGTGCGCGACCGCGCGCTGTTCCGGTACCAGAAAAAGCTCTGGGAGACAGAGAATATTTTCATCGAGCCGTCTGCCTGCGCAGGTTTCCACAGCTATGTCCAGCTGGCGCGTGCGTGTGCGGCAGGTCTCGCGCCCGAGACGCTGCACCCGGCGCTGCGCAATGCAGCGCACATCGTCTGGGCGACCGGCGGCAGCCTC
>DPCD01000153.1:5506-5639 GCA_003516765.1 Clostridiales bacterium
TGGGCGACCGGCGGCAGCCTCGTGCCCGAGCAGGAGCGGCAGTCCATGCTGCAGACGAAAACCTGCCCCGAAGATCTCGGCGCGGCACCCCGGATTTTCCAATAAGCTTTGCAGACGCAAACGCGCGCAGGCG
>DPCD01000177.1:0-131 GCA_003516765.1 Clostridiales bacterium
TCCTCTTTTTCCTCATCCGCGCCGGCAACGTCCTGGAACGTGACGGTCTGCGACGTCGGAATGCCGAAGCGGGCGTTTGCCTTTGTGAAGTTTGCCATACCGTTCGGTCCGCCGTTGGCGCGGCTCGACAT
>DPCD01000177.1:380-4694 GCA_003516765.1 Clostridiales bacterium
CAGGGCAATCAGCACAACGCCGCCGATGATATACGGCGCCGCCGCGCGGTACCACGGCTCGCTGGCAGGCAGATAGTTGTAGCTTTCGAGTGTGCCGTCAGAATACTGGCTGGCAATCAGCTTATCCAGATCCTCGCGGAACTGCTCGGTGTCTCCAATTTTCGCGGTGACAGTGGAGGCGGCAGTGCCATCGTCGCTGCGGACCTGCATGGTGAGATTGCTGCCTTCCAACGTGAACGAGGTGACCTTTTCATCACGGAACAGATCAAGGACGTCTGAGTATGGAAGGCTTTGCGCAGTGTTTGGCGTGAGCAGGCTGCTCACCAGCATCAGCGTTACTGCCAGCACCACAAGCAAGACGAGAAAACTCGTCGGTTTTGACTGCTGAGACAAGGAAAGTCTCCTTCCGGTTTATTTTTCGAGATAGACCGCCGGCTTCAGAACGCCGACGTAGGGCAGATTGCGGTAATAGTCTTCATAGTCCAGACCGAAACCAACGACAAATGCCGCCGGAATCGTGAAGCAGGTGTAGTCCGGCTCCAGATCGACCTTACGACCCGAGGGCTTATCCAGAAGCGTGCAGATCTTGATGGAAGCGGGCTTTCTTGCCTGGAACAGCTCAACAATCAGCTTGAGCGTGCTGCCGGAGTCGATGATGTCCTCCAGAATCAGAACGTCGCGTCCTTCGATGTCGTGGTCGATATCCTTGCGGAAGGTCAGCTTGCCGGTCGATGCGGTGCCGCCTTCAAAGGATGTGACGCACATGAAATCCTCCTGTACGGGAATGGTGATTGCCTGCGACATTTCGCCAAAGAACGGCACCACGCCCTTGAGAACGCCGACCAGAATCGGGCACTTGCCGCGATAGTCCTCGGAAATCTGCGCGCCGACCTCGCGGATGCGGGCGTGGATGTCCTCTTCGGAGACGAGAACCCGTTCAATATCCTGCTGCATGTCAAATTTGTTAATCATTGCGTATCCTCTTTCTGTATATACTCTTTTTCATGCACAAAGTGAATCAGAATGGCGCGATCGCCCGGCTGCGCCTGCCGCGAAACCGACACGGCAAGGGGATAAACCAGGAGAACGCCTGCGCGGTCGGCAACGACCGGAACGAGACTGCGCGCATCGCGCGGGACCTTGCGATCGATCAGAAGCTTTTTGAGGCTCCTGCCTCCGCCGGGAAGCTGAATTTCATCGCCCGCCTGTCTCGGGCGGACGCACAGGGCTTTGATTTCGTCTATCGTATCATATTTGAATGGAAATGTGCAGAGGCTCTGCATCGATTTTTCATATTTTTTTACAAACCGGCACGAAATGCGCAGCGAAAGCTCGGGAATTTCCGTCTCGCCGCCCAATAGCAACGCCTTCGGCTCGAAGGTTTGCGGCAGATCGTCAGCGGCGATCGACAGAATGTCGTAGCTGCGCCGGAGCATTTTTCCGCCGGGAAGAGTAACGGACGAAGAACCGCCGGACGAGGCAATCAGATGCATCAGCGCGTCCACATGCGCCTGCGCAGGCTTTGCAATGTTCAGCTGCGCAAGAAGCAGCCGCATCGCGCGCGCCTGTAATGCCTGCGGTGCGGCGCGCAGAACGCTGCATGACCAGCTGCCCGACGACAGCGCACACGACTGGAGCAGGGAAGACGCCTGCTTTTCCAAGTAGGAATCCTCCTGCCGCAAAACGGCGTCCATGCGGAAAACTGTTTCGGAAAGGTTCGGGTTTTCCCGCCGCAGCAGCGGCAGAACCTCATGGCGCAGACGGTTGCGAAGGGGGAGGTCGGATGCATTGGAGGAATCTTCGACATGCGAAAGACCGCTTTGCAGCAGGTACTGCTCGACTTCCTCCCGCGAAACGCAGAGCATCGGGCGGACGATTTGCCCGCGCTTTGGCGGAATGCCGCACAGACCGCGCAGCGCCGTGCCTCGGACGAGGTTCAGAAGAACGGTTTCCAGATTGTCGTCCTGTGTGTGTGCCGTTGCAACAACGCCTTCGAGCGAGGCAAAAAAACGATAGCGCAGGACCCGCGCCGCCTCCTCCACGCTCTCGCCGGTTTCCTTGCAGCGTGCCAACACATCGGCGCGCGAAACCGTGAGCGGAACGGAAAGGCTTTCGCAAAGAGAACGAACAAACGCCTCGTCGCGGTCGGATTCCTCCCCGCGCAGCTGATGGTTGAGATGCGCGGCTTTTACGGTGATGGAAAGCTCTTTTTGAAGCGAGAGCATCACATGAAGCAAACACACCGAATCTTTTCCGCCCGAGACGGCGCACACGAGTGTGCTTCCGGGCTTGATCAGCTCATTTTCCTGGATAAATCTTAGAATTTTATCCCTCATGCTTCCACTCCAGATCGGAGAACGTGGTGTACTGCGGCATCCATTGCGTCTTGACCGTGCCGGTTTCGCCGTGCCGGTTTTTGGCAATGATAATTTCCGCAATGTTCTTTTCTTCGGTGTTGGGGTTATAATAGTCGTCGCGGTAGATAAACATGACCGAGTCCGCGTCCTGCTCGATGGCGCCGGATTCGCGAAGGTCCGAGAGCATCGGGCGCTTGTCGGTTCGAGATTCATTTGCACGCGACAGCTGGCTCAGGCACACAACCGGAACATTCAGCTCCTTCGCCATGATCTTGAGCGCTCTTGAAATTTCACTCACAACCGTCACGCGGTTTTCGCCCGATTTTCCGGGCGCGGCGGAGGTCATCAATTGCAGGTAGTCGATCAGCACCAGCCCAAGATTGTCGAGCCGGCGGCATTTTGCGTTCATTTCGGCAACCGTGATTGCCGGGTTGTCGTCCACACGGATGTCCGTCTGGCTCAGCGCGGACGAGGCGATGGAGAGCTTGTTCCAATCCTCCTCTGTCAGCTTGCCGGTGACAAGCTTCTGGTTGTCGACAAAGCTTTCGTTGGACAAAAGCCGCATTGCCAGCTGCTCGCGCGACATTTCCAGAGAAAAGAATGCGACGGTCTTGTTGGTGCTTTTCGCGACCGAGAGCGCCACGTTCAGCGCCATCGACGTTTTGCCCATGCCGGGTCGCGCCGCAATGAGCAGAAGGTCCGACTTATTGAGACCGTTGATCTTTTTATCCAGATCATGAAGCCCGGTCGAAAGCCCCGGAATTTCATTTCCGGACTCGGCAAGCTCCTCCAGCCGGTCGTAGACGTTGATAAGGACCTTTCCGATGTGCTGCAGACTGTCGCCGGAGTTTTCTTTGCGAAGGCTGTAGACCTTTTTTTCTGCCGCCTCGAGCATCTCCTGCGCCGTGCCGACGCCCTCCTGGACCATGGCGGTGATTTCGTCCGCCGCTGTGCCGAGGTTCCGCATGAGCGCCTTGTCGTGGACAATCGCGCAGTACTGCCTGACGTTTGCCGCCGTGGGCGTGATTTGCAGCAGCTGGGAGATGTAGTCGTAGGAGTGCGCCTCGTCATAGACCCCGCGCTCTTTCATCTTGTCGAGGACGGTGACGGGGTCAATGTGCTGCGAGAAGTTGAACATCGTGTAGATGGTCTCATAGATGTCGCGGTTCTGCTGCAGATAGAACTCGTCCGGCTGCAGAAGCGCAATCACGTCCGGCACGCACCGCTCGTCAATGAGCATCGAGCCGAGCACCGACTGCTCCGCTTCCAGAGACTGCGGCACCTGACGGCTGAGCAGCTCGTCCATAGGCATGGATGTTCACCTCCTCGAATGGTTTACATAAGAATATAGAAATTAAATTACGTTGAAGTTACAGTTCGCGAACCTCGACTTTTAGATCGGCGGTGATTTCGTAGCCGAGCTTGCACTTGGCGGTGTAGACACCGGTGGTCTTGATGGGGTCGACGACGATCTTGCGCTTGTCGAGCGTAATTTTCTCCTGCTTTTCCAGTGCTTCGGCGATTTCCGCGTTCGTGACGGAGCCGAAGAGCTTACCTGCGCCGCCGCCCTTTGCCATGACAACAACGGTCATGTCCTTCATCTTCTTGGAGATTTCCAGTGCCTCGGCGCGCTCCTTTGCCTGACGCTCCTGCGTCGCCTTATCGTTCATGCGCATGGTATTGATGTTGTCGGCATTTGCCTCCTGTGCGAGCTTCTTCGGAAGCAGGAAGTTTCTGGCGTAGCCGTCGGATACCTCAATCATCTGACCGCGCTTGCCCTTGCCGCGGACGTCCTGCGTTAAAATCACTTTCATAGCTATAAGCTCCTTTCGGATAATTTACGATTCATAAAACTGGTCGATGGATGCGACCAGCTCCGCGAGCACCTCGCGGACGGTTTTGTTTTTGATCTGCGCGCCGGCAGTTGCCGCGTTTCCGCCGCCGCCGAGCTTTTCCA
>DPCD01000097.1:0-821 GCA_003516765.1 Clostridiales bacterium
TTCCGCGCGAACGTCTCATCCAGTGGGTGCAGGAGTTCACAGCTCTTTGCGTAATCGAGCAGCGAGTCGAGCGCCGCGTAAACCTGTTCCGGTTTCATATCGTTTCCTCCTTCGTTTTTCAGCCTCATCATTTTCTCTGATACCGGCGTTCCAACTGCGCAAGCTGCTGCAGCGCCGGCAGATTCTGCATCAGAAACTCCCGATAGCCACAGAAGCTATCCGCTCCTAAATAGCAGACCTCCCGCCGCATGCGCGGACAGAAGCCGCCGCAGAAGCGCCTAAATTCGCAGCGGGCGCAAAGCGCCGGGCTTTCGCGCGGGCGCTGCAAAAAGGTCTCCGCCTGCGGCGCGGCAAGAAGCTCTGGTATCGTCTTCTCGCATAAATTGCCCAGCCGGTACTCGTCCAGACAGTAAAAATCGCACGGATACGCGCTGCCGTCCGCCTCCACGACAAGCTGCGCCCGGCACTGCCCATCCAGCCCGCACATATTGCATGAGCCGAAGGCAAGCCGGTGAATCACGTCGTCAAAGAGCTTGACGCTGCGGTACTGCCCCTTCTGATACGCTGCCAGCCACAGGGGAAAGAGCGTATTGTAAAAGCCTGCAAACCGCTTTGGCGACAGCGCATACTGGCTTTCGCCCGGTGTTTCCAGCGCATCCAGACACGGCGTAAACTGCACATAGCGCACATCCAGCTGCTCCAGCCGCTTCCAGATCTTCTGCGGATGGCGCGCAAGCGGATTGGTGAGCGTACAAAGGATGTTCACGTCGACCCCCTCGCGCCGGAGCAGCGCCATCGCGTCCGCAACCGACCGGCTGGTC
>DPCD01000097.1:1009-3611 GCA_003516765.1 Clostridiales bacterium
CCGGCTGGTCTGTTTTCCCGCCGCATCCACACGCGCCAGATCGTGTGCCTCGTCAACCAGGTCATACGACAGTCCCACCAGAACGCGGCGCTCTTTCAAAAACGCGCACCAGTCGTGGTCTAACAGCATGCCGTTCGTCTGCAGCGCGAAGGAAACCGAAATGCCCGGGTCCCAGGCATCCGTCCGGACTGCAAAGCGCCGGTAAAAGTCCAGTCCCGCCAGCATCGGCTCGCCGCCCTGAAAGATGATCGTAATTTGGTCTCCCGGCGAAAGGCTTCGTTCCAGGCTCCGCAGAACATTCTGCATGGTCTCGTCCGTCATGATGCCGAACGAGCGCACCTCGCGCAGATCTGCCACATCGCAGTAAAAGCAGTATCTGCACCGGAGGTTGCAAAGCGAAGACGCAGGCTTGAGCATCACGTTATACTGCTTCATGCTCTTCCCTCCTGCGCCGGATGGCGTCCCAAGGCTCTTCCGTCTTTTCCAGCGGTTCGCGGCAGAGCGCGATAAAGTCCTGCATGTTGCGCGTCAGAAACTTCCGCCTGTGATAGACGATGTTCAGTTCCCGAACCAGCGGCTTGTCGATCGGAAGCATCCGCACAATCTCCTCTTTCGCGTCGCGCTCGACCAGCATCCGCGGCAGAACCGCAACGCCCAATCCCTCTGCCACAGCGCTGACAATCGCCTGCGTGCTGGCGCTCTGCCAGACGGGGTGCACGGTAATCTGCAGCAGCGAAAAGCTCGCATCTAAAATCTGGCGCACGGCGCTTCCCGGCTCGCGCATGAGAAAGGGGTACTCGGAAAGCTCGCGCAGTGTGACGGAAGTCTTTTGCGCCAATGCAGAGCCGAGCGGCACAATCGCGCACAGCTCGTCGCGCAGAAACGGGATTGCAAGCAGTTCCGGCTGCTCGGGCTGCGTTTCAATGAGACCGATGTCAATCTCGTTATCCAGAAGCTTTCGCTCGATGCCGCTTGACTGTTCTACGAGCGCCTCGATGCGCAGCTGCGGCACGCGCGCCTGATAGCGGCGGATGAGGTCCGGCAGGATGTGCGTGCCGATGGTGACGCTGGCGCCCAGACGCAAAACCCCGAGCGTATCCCAGTTGCGCATCTGCTTTTCCATATCGTCAAAGAGCGAGACAATGTGGCTGGCGTAGCCATAGAGCGCGCCTGCCGCCTGGGTGGGAGAGATCGCGCGCCCGGTGCGCTCAAACAGCCGCACGCCGTAATGCTCCTCCAGCTCCCGGATGGCAACGCTCAAAGACGGCTGCGCCAGATGCAGCTCCTGCGCCGCGCGCGTCACACTGCCGCAGCGGTAGACCGTTGTGAAGATTTTCATGTGCCGCAGCGTCAAGATTTTCCCGCCCTCTCTTATAAGGTTTTTCATATGATACGCATATCGTAATAGTATTTTACTTATATGTCAAGACGAAGTATACTGTGTTGGGAGGACGAAAAAATGAACCGAAAACATGTTTTGTGGAAGCTGTTTGTCTCCACGCTCTATCTCAGCGCCTTTACCTTCGGCGGCGGCTATGTGATCGTCACGTTGATAAAGGAAAAATTTGTCGACGAGCTGCACTGGATGGAAGAGGACGAAATGTTAGATCTCATCGCCATTGCGCAATCTGCCCCCGGCGCAATTGCCGTTAACGGCGCGATTGTCGTGGGCTATAAGCTCGCGGGGCTTCTCGGCGCGCTGGTCGCCATTGTCGCAACGATCATCCCGCCGTTCGTGATCATCACGGTCATTTCGTATTTCTATGAGCTCTTCCGCGATAACTTCATCGTCAGTAAACTCCTTGCCGGCATGCAAGCCGGCGTGGGCGCGGTGATTGCGTCCGTCGTGTGGGACATGGGAGGCGGCATTCTCAAGCAGAAAAGCGCTGTTTCCGATTTTATCATGCTTGCGGCATTTCTTGCCGCATGCGTATTCCGCGTGAATGTGGTCTATATCATCCTCGCCTGCATCGCCCTCGGCGTTCTGCGGACGGTGCTTGCAAAAAGGAGGAAGGGCGCATGATGTATCTGCAATTATTCCTGAGCTTCCTGCAGATCGGAGCCCTCAGCTTTGGAGGCGGCTACGCGGCAATGCCGCTGATTGAAGCGCAGATCGTCACGACGCACGGCTGGCTCACCATGACCGAGTTTGCAAACCTTGTCACGATTGCCGAAATGACTCCGGGACCGATTGCCGTCAATGCAGCGACGTTCGTCGGCACGAAAATCGCGGGCGTTCCCGGTGCGCTGGCTGCAACAGCCGGCTGCATTCTGCCCGCGTGTATCCTGGTCACGCTGATTGCAAAGCTCTATCTCAAGTACCGGAATCTGTCTGTTTTGCAGAGTGTGCTGGGTTCTCTTCGTCCGGCGGTCGTGGCAATGATTGCATCCGCCGGCGTGACGATTCTGCTGAACGCCTTCTGGGGCGGGCGCACGATTGTGCCGACGCAGACAAACTGCCTCATGATCGGCATTTTCGCGCTGAGCTTTTTCCTGCTGCGCAAAACAAAGCTGAATGCCATCGTCGTCATGGTGCTGGCAGGCATTGTGAACCTCCTTGCCGGTCTGTGCGGCATCGGCTAACGGCTGACAGTCTCAGCGG
>DPCD01000097.1:3861-17064 GCA_003516765.1 Clostridiales bacterium
CCGCTTTTTTATCCCTGTTTCAGAATCAATTCCTGATATTTTCGCAGCGCATAGGCGCGGTTCGGCGCGCCGAGACTTAAGAACGTCGCGTTGTCCCGGTCAAAGCCCGCGTGCCTCTGGTTGCCGTTTATCTCAAACGTCGTGGCAAAGGCGATGGTGATATCCGCAAAGTCCTTCGTCGCCTCCACATCCCANNACATAGAACATCGATTCCGTCAGATTTTCAAGCGGCCTGCGCGGCATGTTTATCCCCCCCATTATCGTTATATGATATCGTTTGACGATATTATAGAGCAGGCTTGAAACTCTGTCAATAGGAAATCCCCCGCATCGCGCCCATGCGTCTGCGCACGGCCCGCGGTACGGGGGATCGAAATTCAGTTCTGCTTCAAAATCAGCTCCTGAAGCTGCCGCAGCGCGTACGCCCGGTTGGGAGCGCCGAGGCTCAGAAACGTTGCACTGCCCCGGTCGAAGCTTGCCTGCACCTGAGAGCCGGTTCTCTCATACGTTGTAGCAAAGGCGATGGTGACATGCTCAAAATCCTTCGTCGCCTCCACATCCCAGACACCGGTTGCGAGAATCTGCCCTGCCCAATCGTAGAGGTAGCCCTCCCATGCGCCGTTCTGCCGCGTCAAACGGAGGGTCATCGCCTCGTCCATCCCCGGAACGTCAGTCACATAGAGCGTACCATAAAAGCTGTCTTTCAGCAGCACGCTCTGCGTAAGCGTGCCCTCGAGCGTCACGTGGCAGGGCTTTTCATAGCTTTCGTCCGAGACGCTGTAAATGACCGCGTCCTCGTCGTAGGAAATGCTCCGCTGCGTCGGCACAAAGAGGAAAATCAGCACATTCAGCGCGACCAGCACCCCTGCAATCGTCAGCAGCGTCTTGCTGCGCTTTTTGTCTCTTTCCTGTCCGAGTCTGTCCGGCATGATGAACTCCTCCCGTCGATGTTCTCCTGCCATTATACAAGATGGCGCGGCATTTGACAACCGGCGCGTTTCGTTCAGAAAAAATTAAGAATTCTTTCCTTGCATCCGTCCAGGTTTGCGCTATAATAAAAGCAAAGAGGTTACAATTTGGTTACAGCACTTGTGAAGAAGTCTTTGCCGGGAGGGATGCCATCGATTCTTTCACACACAGATTTTACACAGACAACCACCAACAACAACCAAAAATCGCCCGCGCGGAGCCTTGCTGTCGGTTCTGCGCGGGCGTTTTGCTTTTGTTTCGGTGTCAGTCCCAGAGCCGTTCGGGGTATTTTCCCGCCTGCTTGAGTCGGGCGATTGCCGCCTTCACATTTGGAAGGTCCTCCTTGTACGTCACGCCGTACCAGCTTTCCATGCACGGCAGCACGCGCACATCCGCGCGGTGATCGAGCAGCTGGTTATTGACGACCGTCGGCAGATAAAACTCGCACTTTTCCGGATTCGTCTTCAGGTTTTCCTCCAGGAAGCCGGGGAATTTATCCCAGATTTCCTCCAGAATCTGCGGCATGAAGCCCCAGAAGTTCATCGAGACCAGGCTGTCTCCCGCGAGCGGCACAAACGTCTCGTCGTCTTCGGTATACGCCGCGTCCTGCCCGCGCTTGAAGATCTTCGTGCGCTCGGTAATGTCGCGCAGGAAACCGTTTTCCACGTGGCAGATGCCGCGCGCGACGGAGCCGAATTCGGTCACGGTGTTGCGCAGCTGATAGCCCAGCATCGCATAGTGGTGCGGCGTTTCGTTTTCCGTCAAGAAGCGGTAAATTTCCTCATACGCGCCGCGCCCGTAAAAATCGTCCGAGTTGATCACGGCAAAGTTTCCGTCGACCACGCCACGGCAGCAGGCGACTGCATGCGCTGTGCCCCAGGGCTTTTTGCGCCCCGCGGGAACCGAAAAGCCCTCCGGCAGGCAGTCCAGCTCCTGATAGACATAGGCGACATGGAAGAATTTTTCCATGCGCGCGCCGATGGTCTCGCGGAATGTTTTTTCGATTTCATGCTTGATGATGAACGCCACGCGGCGGAAGCCCGCCTGATAGGCGTCGTACAGCGAAAAGTCAATGATAAAGTGCCCTTCCCCGTCTACCGGCGTCATCTGCTTGAGCCCGCCGAAGCGGCTGCCCATGCCCGCCGCCATAATGACGAGCGTCGGTTCGTGTGTCAATCGGAACACGCTCCTTTTTCTGTGATGATTGCGTCAACTGACGCTTCTATCTTACCTGTTTTGCCTCGAAAAAGCAATTGCAAAAGCGCCCGAAGACGATAATTCTTCAGGCGCTTTTATGATTTCCTTAGTCTGTCAGAATACCGCGCAAATCCGCAATCGCGCCTCTCGGGCACTTGACCGCGCACTGCCCGCAGGACAGGCAGTAATCTTCGTCGATGTGCGAAAGATTGTCCGTCACGGCAATCGCTCCGGCAGGACAGACCTTTTCACAGATGCCGCAGCCGATGCAGGAAACCTCGCAGTATTTCCGGGCGTTTTTGCCCAGATCCTTGTTGGAGCATTTGACGACGATCGGGTTGGCGCACTCGTGGATGCGAATGAGCTCGCGCGGGCACTCGCGCACACACGCGCCGCAGGCGATGCACTTGCTTTCATTCACCTGTGCAACGCCGAGGTCGTTGATTTCTATCGCGTCAAATTTGCACACGCCCACGCACAGCCCGCACGCCACGCAGCCGTATTCGCACTCCGCCGTCGCGCGGCAGCCGCCGCTGCAGGCGACCAAAGCCGCCTGATAAGGAAAGCGTTTTTTCACAGCCATGGCTCTCACCACTTCCTTTCATACGGCGTATGCACCAGCGGCAGAACGGTTCTGCGCTCGTGGTCATACTGATAATACGCCTCGGCAATTGCGGGCGCGGTCGGAATCGAGGTAATCTCGCCGATGCCGATGGCACCGCAGGCGACGCTAAGCCCCGGCTTGTCGATAACGATTGCCTCGATCTCGGGAATCTCATGCGCGCGGAACAGCCCCAGCTTTCCGTATTTGTCGATGGGCTTGCAGGTTTCATCGATCGGGTACTGCTCGCGCAGCGCGTAGCCCATGCTCATGACGACGCCGCCTTCGATCTGCCCCTCGCACGAACGCGGGTTGACCGCCTTGCCCACATCGTGCGCCGCGACGATTTTTTCCAGCTTCCTGGTTTTTTTATCGAGAATGCACATCTGCGTCGCATAGCCGTATGCCACGTGCGAAACCGGGTTCGGCTTGTCCGCGCCGAGGGGGTCCGTCTTCGCGTAGTATTCGCCGTAGAATTCCTGCCCGTTCAGGTCCTTCATCGTGTGACCTTCCAGCGCCGCAGTGAACTTTTCGCAGGCGCGGCGGCACGCTTCACCGGTAATCAGCGTCTGGCGCGAGCCGGAGGTGTCGCCGGAGTCCGGCGCAATCCACGTGTTCGAGCGCTCGTAGACGATCTGCTCGCGCGTTAAGGGCGTTGCGGTCACGCACATCTGCACCAGCACCGTGCCGAGTCCCTGTCCGATGCACGACGCGCCGGCGTAAATATGAAGCTTTTCGTCTTCCTCCACAATCAGCTTGCATCTGCCGTAGTCCGGAAGACCGACGCCGACGCCCGCATTTTTCATCGCACAGGCAAGACCAACGGGCTTACCTGCTTTGACGGCCGCGTCAAACTCGGGCTTTACCGCCTCGAGCGTCTCGACAAGACCGGTCTCCGCGCCGACGATCTGACCGTTCGGCAGGACGCCGCCCGGGCGAATCGCGTTGCGGTAGCGGATTTCCCACGGGCTGATGCCGATTTTCTCCGCCATCTCGTTGAGCAGACTCTCGATGGCAAAGCAGGTCTGCGTCACGCCGAAGCCGCGGAACGCGCCCGCGGGAGGATTGTTCGTATAGAATGCCCGACCCCTGATTTCAAAGTTTTCGTAGGCATAGGGACCTGCCGCATGCGTGCAGGCGCGCTCAAGAACAGGACCGCCGAGCGATGCAAACGCGCCCGTATCGGACACGACCTCCGCCTTCACGCCCTGAATGATGCCGTTTTCGTCGCAGCCGATCGTAAAGTCCATCCAGAACGGGTGGCGCTTCGGGTGGACCAGCAGTGACTCTTCTCTCGAGAGCTTGACCTTCACGGGAAGGTGCGTCACGTAGGTGATGAGCGCCGCATGGTGCTGGACCGACATATCTTCTTTTCCGCCGAAGCCGCCGCCGACGAGCTGGTTTTCGACCTTGATCTTCTTCGTGCCCAGCAGCAGCGAGCATTCGTGCAGCGTCGTGTGCGACGACTGGTCAGTCGTCAGCAGCATCACGTCGCCGTCGCGGTCAATGTATGCCACCGCACACTCCGGCTCCAGGAACGCATGCTCGGTCCAGGGCGTCTCGAAGTGGCGGGAGATCACGTATTTCGAGTTGGCTATCGCGCCGTCGGCGTCTCCCCGGCTCACGTGGCGGATTGCCTGCAGGTTGGTGCCCTCTTCGTCGAAGACGTGGGGCGCATCGGGCTGCATCGCCTCAAACGGGCTGTGGACCGCGGGCAGGACCTCGTAGTCGACCTTGACGAGCTTCTTTGCCTTTTCCAGCGTCTCCTGGTCGTTTGCCACAACCAGCGCAATCGCGTCGCCCAGGTAGTGCGTCAGACCGCCCACGGGCACAAGCGTATACTGGTCGTGCTTGATGTGCCCGACCAGATTGGAGCCGGGAATATCGTCTGCCGTCAGCACCGCGCACACGCCCGGAAGCGCAAGCGCCTTCGATGCGTCGATGGATTTGACTCTTGCCCTTGCATATTTTGCGCGGACCGCCGAGCCGTAGGTCATATACGGCACATAGCAGTCGTCGGGGTATTTTCCGTAGCCGAGGACCTTTTCCTCCACATCGAGCCGGTGGACGCTCGAACCGACCTTCCAGTCGTTTTCCGAGGGCGCCGGAACGTGACCGCCCTCACGTAGCAGCTTTGCCGCCAGACGCACGGCGGCAATGATCTTCACATAGCCCGTGCAGCGGCAGTAGTTGTTGCGCAGCGCATAGCGGATTTCCGCGTCGGTGGGATTCTGGTTCTTATCCAGAAGCGCCTTCGTACACAGAACCATGCCCGGAATGCAGAAGCCGCACTGCACCGCGCCAGCCTCGCCGTAGGCATAGGTATAGAGCTTCTTTTCTTCCTCCGTCAAGCCCTCGACGGTAAGAATATGCTTTCCTTCCAGCCGGTCGGTCATCGGCGTACAGGCGCGGACGGTCTCGCCGTCGATGATCACCGTACATGCCCCGCACGCACCCTCCGAGCAGCCGTCCTTCACGGAGGTCAGGCGCAGCTCGTCGCGCAGAAAGCGCAGCAGCTTCTGGTTTTTTGTTGCCTCAACGGACTTGCCGTTGACAAAGAAGACAGCCATTGCAAAAACTCCTCTTCCTGAATTTCGGTTCTCACGTCACAGAAGCTCTGTTCTCGGCATCCAGCCACCGTAATTCCGAGGTTTTGAAGCAGGCGCCCGGCGCAAACGCGGCAGACGCCTTAAAATCTATTTGCATTATACAATTATTTTTAGCATCTCGCAAGAACTTCACCAAAAATTCCCGCTTGAGCGTTATATTTTTTATCGATCACGCCAAAACGGGAACTCTTTTCAAAGCCGCTCGTCAGAACCTGCGGCAAAACGCAGCTTGCGATAGGCGTCGACAAAGAACGCCAGAACAAACAGGTAAAAAAGCGCCGTCATCAGCCCGCCGCCCACGCTGAGGCTGAAATCCCAGAAGCCGTGCAGCAGTGTCGGAACGAGCAGACTCGCGCGCAGATACTGCTCCGGCATCTCGTCGGGCAGCTCGATATAATACCGCTGCATCGCGCGCTCGACCATCTTCGCCTGCCCGAGATAGATGCCCATATACACGGCAAAAAAGCAGTGCCCCGGCACGGAAAGCAGCGCTCTCGACACCGCGACGGCAAAGCCGAACTGCGCAACATACAGAATGTTCTCCAGCGCCGCAAAGCCGAGCGCGGCAAACACGCAGTAAACCACCGCATCGAACCGGTAGTCGAACGCCGGATGGTTCCACGCGAACTTCATCACCACCCAGCGCTTGCACGCCTCCTCTACCAGCGCAACCGCCAGGAAATTTTCAATCACCAGCCGCAGCGCAGACCCGCTCAGCAGCACCTCCAGCGCCCGCGTCAGCGCGCCCTCGACCACGCCGGCAGCAAGCCCCGACAGTGCGCCGAACAGCACCAGCTTCAGAAGCAGCCCCGGCGGCTCTTTTTCAATCCGGTCGAGCCGGTAGACCTGCACCATCAGAAACACGGCAGGCACCAGCGCGGCAAGCAGCAAAAACGGACTCATAAACTCCCTTTCTTACAATAACGGCGAGAACACCTGCAGCAGCGTGCGGATGACTCTCTGATAGAAATGCACATGGCGGCAGCGCGCGTAGGTCATTTCGCGGCAGACGGGGAAGGTCTCCTCAAAATCCGCTGCCACCTGCCGGACCGCCGGGCTGCCGTAAAGATAAACGGCGTCTTCAAAGTGCAGATACAGGCTGCGAAAATCCATATTGACCGTTCCGACGACCGCGTAGCGGTTGTCTGACAGGCAGACCTTCGAATGGATGAAGCCGGGCTTATACTCGAAAATGCGCACGCCCGCCTCCGTCAGAACCTCGTAGTTGGCGCGCGTCACGGCGTGGACATACCATTTGTCCGGAATGCCGGGGGTAATGATGCGCACATCGACGCCGGTCTTTGCCGCGACGCACAGCGCCGAGACCATCTTGTCGTCCAGAATCAGATACGGCGTCATGATCCAGACGCGGCTGCTGGCAGACTGAATCAGCCTCTGGAAAATCGTCGCGCCGACGTCCTCATGGTCCAGCGGGCTGTCTGCAAAGGGCTGCAGATACCCTTCACCAGCGGGCGCTTCCGGGTAATCCGGGCGGAACGCCGCAACATCCTCCTCCAGACCCGCGACATAGTCCCAGATGCTCAAAAACATCATGACCATCGACCAGACCGCCTCGCCGCGGACCAGAATGCCGCAGTCCTTCCAGTGCCCGAAGCGCTCGATTTCGTTGATGTATTCGTCCGCGAGATTGACCCCGCCCGTAAAGCCGACCTTTCCGTCGATGATCATAAGCTTGCGGTGGTCGCGGTTGTTGAGTCTGCCGGAGAGTACGGGGATAAAGGGATTGAACACGTGCGCCTGAATACCCATCTCGCGCAGCTTTTTGCAGTAGCGCATCGGAAGGCGGGTGATGCAGCCGAAATCGTCGTACATCACGCGCACGTCGACGCCCTGCATCGCCTTACGGCGCAGCACATCCAGAATTGCGTCCCACATCTTGCCGTTATCGATGATGAAAAATTCGAGAAAAATATAATGCTCCGCCCGTTCCAGCTCCTCGAGCATGCGCGCAAAGCAGCGCTCGCCGCTCGGGAAATAGACCGCCTGCGAGTTATCATAAACAGGATACCGCGAGCTGGCAAGCAGATACCGCGCATGGTTCCACGCCGAAACATCCGTTTTTTCCAGTGATTGCATCACGCGCTCGTTCTGGCGCAGGTGCTGGGCGACCATGACCTCGACGCGCGCCATGCGGCGGTTTTCCCGGTCGGAAATGCGGTTGCCGCCGAAGAGCAGATAGATCGTGATGCCCGCAACCGGGAAGGCGAGAATCAGAACGACCCACGCCATCTTATAAGACGGATTGCTTCTGCCGGTCATAATGGTCAGCACCGCAACCCACGAAATCACACTCATTGCGATACGCACCCAGTGCCAGTATTCGCG
Source organism: Clostridiales bacterium (assembly GCA_003516765.1). Classification (GTDB taxonomy): domain Bacteria; phylum Bacillota; class Clostridia; order Oscillospirales; family Oscillospiraceae; genus CAG-170. Next base: position 11,584 of record DPCD01000097.1, read on the forward strand.
CAGCCAGGCCATCCCCGCCACTACAAACAGGATTTGCAGCAGAATACCCAGCGACACCACAACCACGCGCTGAAACAGCAGCTTCGGCAAATTCCGCACAGACGCACTTCCTTTCGGTTTTTTCCTTATTGTCAGTATAACACGTTTGCTGCAAGCTTACAAGCAGGCATCGCAGTTTTGAACTTTTGTTTGAAAATTCTTCTTGTATCGAACCGCCGCTTATGCTATAATAGTACACTACAAATTACGCCTGCCGGAACCCCGGCAGCTGTCAGGAGATACGAACATGCAGGACACCATCCGGGTGCAGGGCGCCCGCGTCAATAATCTCAAGAACATTTCCGTCAGCATTCCGCGCGACAAGCTCGTCGTTCTCACGGGGCTCTCCGGCTCCGGCAAATCATCGCTCGCGTTCGACACCATCTATGCCGAGGGGCAGCGGCGCTATGTTGAGTCGCTGTCGAGCTACGCGCGCATGTTCCTCGGGCAGATGGACAAACCCGACGTCGACGCCATCGACGGCTTATCCCCAGCCATTTCCATTGACCAGAAGACCACCAGCAAAAACCCCCGCTCCACGGTCGGCACGGTGACGGAGATCTACGACTATCTGCGTCTTTTATGGGCGCGCTGCGGCGTGCCGCACTGCCCGAAGTGCGGAAAGGAAATCCAGCGCCAGTCGGTCGACCAGATTGTCGATCAAATCATGCGTCTTCCGGAGAAAGCACGCTTTCAGATTCTCTCCCCCGTCGTGCGCGGAAAAAAGGGCGAGCATACGAAGGTGCTCGACGACGCCCGACGCGGCGGCTTTGTGCGCGCGCGCATCGATGAAAGCGTCTACGATCTTTCCGAGGAAATCAAGCTCGACAAGAACAAAAAACACCACATCGACGTTGTGGTCGACCGTCTGGTCATGAAGCCCGATCTTGCGCGGCGTCTGACAGACTCGGTCGAGACCGCGCTGTCTCTTTCCGGCGGGCTTGTGATTCTCAACGAGGTGGACGGGGACAAAGACACCATCTTCTCGCAGAACTACGCCTGCGAAGACTGCGGCATCAGTCTGCCGGAGCTGTCTCCGCGCATGTTCTCGTTCAACAATCCCTACGGCGCGTGCCCGGTCTGCTCGGGTCTCGGCACGCAGCTGGTCGCCGACCCCGACCTTGTCATTCCCGACTGGGACAAGTCGATTCTGGACGGCGCAATTCAGGCAAGCGGCTTCAATAACGTCAAGGACGACTCGATTGCCCGGATGTATTTTGAGGCGCTGGCAAAAAAATATCATTTCTCGCTCACGACGCCCATGAAGGACCTTCCCAAAGATGCGCTGCATGCCGTTCTCTACGGCACAGGAAAAGAAAATCTCACGATCTACTACGAGCGCGCCAACGGACGCGGCACGCTCGAGCGCCCGTTTGAGGGCGTTCTCAACAACGTCTCACGCCGCTTGAGCGAAACCCAGTCCGACGCGATGCGCAAGGAATTGGAGGAGTGCATGTCCGAGCGTCCGTGCCCGAAGTGCCACGGAAACCGGCTGTCGGACATCAGCCTTGCCGTCACGGTCGGCGGCATGAACATCATGGATTTCTGCCGGCTGCCCGTGAGCGAAGCGCTCGATTTCATGGAGCATCTGGAGCTGACCGGCTCCATGGCGGTCATTGCCGCACAGATTTTGCGGGAAATCCGCTCGCGCCTGCGCTTTTTGCAGGCGGTGGGGCTTTCGTATCTGACGCTCTCGCGCGCGGCAGGGACCCTGTCCGGCGGCGAGAGCCAGAGAATCCGGCTGGCGACCCAGATTGGCTCCAGCCTGATGGGCGTTCTTTACATCCTCGACGAGCCGTCGATCGGGCTTCACCAGCGCGACAACGACAAGCTGCTCGATACCCTTCGCCATCTGCGCGATCTGGGAAACTCCGTGCTGGTCGTCGAGCATGACGAGGATACCATGCGCGCGGCGGACTTCATCGTCGACGTCGGTCCCGGCGCGGGCATCCACGGCGGCGAGATCGTCGCGGCAGGCACGCTTGACGATATCATCGCCGAGCCGCGCTCGATCACGGGGCAGTATCTCTCGGGCGCAAAAAAAATTCCTGTGCCGGCTGAGCGGCGCAAGGGAAACGGGAAAGCGCTCAAAATCTTTGGTGCAGCGGAAAATAACCTGCAGCATCTGGACGTTTCGTTCCCGCTCGGCACATTTCTCTGCGTGACTGGTGTGTCCGGCTCCGGCAAATCGAGCCTGATCAACGAAATTCTCTATAAAAAGCTTGCCGCGAGCCTGAACCGCGCGCGCACGCGCCCCGGAAAGTTCGATCGCATCGAGGGTCTGGAGCATCTGGACAAGGTCGTCGGCATCGACCAGAGCCCGATCGGCAGAAGCCCCCGCTCGAACCCCGCGACGTATACGGGTCTGTTCGGCGACATCCGCGATCTGTTCGCCTCCACGCAGGACGCCAGAACGCGCGGCTACGGTCCGGGCAGATTCTCGTTCAATACCAAGGGCGGCAGGTGCGAGGCATGCTGCGGCGACGGTCTGGTAAAGATCGAAATGCACTTCCTCGCCGACGTCTATGTCCCCTGCGAGGTCTGCCATGGCAGCCGTTACAACCGCGAGACGCTCGAAGTCCGGTACAAGGGCAAGAACATCTCCGAGGTTCTCGATATGACCGCCGAGGAGGCGCTCTCGTTCTTTGAAAACCTTCCGAAGATCCGCCAGAAGGTGCAGACGCTCGTTGACGTCGGCCTTGGTTACGTGAAGCTCGGCCAGAGCTCGACAACGCTTTCCGGCGGCGAGGCGCAGCGCGTGAAGCTTGCCACCGAGCTTTCCCGCCGCGCGACCGGCAGAACCATCTATATTCTCGACGAGCCGACCACGGGGCTTCATATGGCAGACGTGCACCGGCTCATTGAGGTTCTGCAGCGGCTGGTCGACGCAGGAAACACGGTGCTGGTCATCGAGCATAACCTGGATGTGATCAAGACCGCAGACTACATTCTCGATCTCGGTCCCGAGGGCGGCAGCGGCGGCGGCAGCATCGTCTGCCAGGGCACGCCGGAGGAGGTTGCCGCCTGCGAAAAAAGCTACACGGGACAGTATCTCAAAAAGCTTCTGAAGTAAGTTCATGCAGATAGGGAGGAACGCGCCATGTCCGTTCATGAAGGTCACCGCCAGCGCATGCGCCGTCAGCTCAAAACCAGCGGCATGGACTCGCTGTCCGACGTGCAGGTGCTGGAGGTTCTGCTCTACTACGCCATTCCCCGCGCCGATACCAATCCGATCGCCCACCGGCTGCTGGAGCGCTTCGGCTCTCTGTCCGGCGTTCTGGAAGCCGCGCCGGACGAGCTTTTGAAAATCGACGGCATGGGCGACGCCGCGGCGCAGCTCATCTGCCTGATTCCGCAGCTCGAGCGGCGGCACTTCATCGACCGCAGCGGCAAGGCGAGCATTCTGAACTCCACCAGCAAGTGCGGGCAGTATCTCGTTCCGTTTTTCCACGGCGAGCAGGAAGAGGTTGTCTATCTTCTGTGTCTGGACGCCAAGTGCAAGGCACTTTGCTGCGTGCCGGTCCACCGGGGCAGCATCACGGTTGCCTCCATCAGCGTACGCAAAATCGTCCAGACCGCGCTCAATCAGAACGCCGCCTCGGTCGTTCTGGCGCACAACCACCCGAGCGGCTACGCGCTGCCGAGTCAGGAGGATCTGGACACCACGCGCACGCTGCAAACCGCATTGCAGAGCGTCGGCATCGTGCTTGCCGACCACATCATTGTCGCCGACGACGATTATGTTTCGCTCGCGGACGACGGCTATCTGGGAGGGTCCTATGGACTTTAAGCTTGTTTCCGACTATAAACCGACCGGCGATCAGCCGAAGGCAATTGACTCGCTGGTGCGCGGCATTGAGATGGGGCTGGACGATCAGGTCCTGCTCGGCGTCACCGGTTCGGGCAAAACCTTTACCATGGCGAATGTCATCGCGAAACTAAACCGCCCGACGCTTGTGCTGGCGCACAACAAAACGCTCGCCGCGCAGCTGTGCTCGGAGTTCCGCGAGTTTTTCCCGGAAAACGCTGTCGAGTATTTTATCTCTTACTACGACTACTATCAGCCCGAGGCGTATATCGCCCACACGGACACGTATATCGAAAAGGATTCCGCCATCAATGATGAAATCGAGCGCCTGCGCCACTCGGCGACCTCGTCTCTTGCCGAGCGCCGGGACGTGATTGTAGTCAGCTCTGTTTCGTGCATCTACGGTCTGGGCGATCCGATTGACTATAAAAACATGGTCATCAGCCTGCGCACCGGACAGACGCGCGAGCTCGGCGAGCTGATGCGCCGCCTGACCGATATCCGCTACGAGCGCAACGACATGAACTTCACACGAAACACCTTCCGCGTCCGGGGCGATACGCTGGAGATTTACCCCGCCTACTGGGCAGGACGCGCCATCCGCGTGGAGTTTTTCGGCGACGAAATCGACCGCATCTCCGAAATCAACGCCGTCACCGGCATGCCGGAGCGCGTGGTCCAGCACGTTGCCATCTATCCGGCGTCGCACTACGTCGCTTCCAAGGAAAAAATGGCGCGCGCGATGCACGACATCGAAGACGAAATGTGGCAGCAGGTCAAATTCTTTGAGGAACACGACAAGCTTTTAGAGGCGCAGCGCATCCGCCAGCGGACGCAGTATGACCTCGAGATGCTCTCGGAAATCGGCTTCTGCACGGGCATTGAAAACTACTCGCGCGTCATTGCCGGGCGCGCCCCCGGCACCCCGCCGACCACGCTCATTGACTACTTCCCGGACGATTTTCTGCTGTTTGTCGACGAAAGCCACGTGACGCTGCCGCAGGTGCGCGCGATGTACAACGGCGATCATTCGCGCAAGCAGTCGCTCGTCGACTACGGCTTCCGCCTGCCGTCGGCGTATGATAACCGCCCGCTCAAATTCGACGAGTTTGAACAGAAAATCCATCAGGCAATCTTCGTCTCCGCCACGCCGGGCGACTATGAGCGCGAGCATGCGGCAAACATTGCCGAACAGCTCATCCGCCCCACGGGGCTTCTCGACCCCGAGGTCTTCATCCGCCCGATCGAAGGACAGATCGACGATCTGATCGGTGAAATCAACGCCACAACCGCAAAGGGCGAGCGCACACTCGTCACCACCCTGACCAAAAAGATGGCGGAGGACCTGACCAAATACCTCACCGAAAACGGTATCCGCGTGCGTTACATGCACTCGGATATCGGCGCGATGGAGCGCATGGAGATCATCCGCGACCTGCGTATGGCAAAGTTCGACGTTCTGATCGGCATCAACCTTCTGCGCGAAGGTCTGGATTTGCCGGAGGTTTCGCTGATTGCGATTTTAGACGCAGACAAAGAGGGCTTCCTGCGCTCAGAGACGAGTCTGATTCAGACCATCGGACGCGCCGCACGAAACGCCGAGGGTCGGGTTCTGCTCTACGCCGACAAAATCA
>DPCD01000097.1:17301-17491 GCA_003516765.1 Clostridiales bacterium
GCGCACGGCATCGTGCCGAAAACAATCGTCAAGTCCGTGCGCGACCTCATTGAAATCTCCGCCACGCCGACCCCTGAGCGCGCAGGCAAGAGCGGCGTGAAGATGACCAAGCAGGAGCTGCAGCGCCAGATCGAGAAGCTGGAAAAGAGCATGCGCGAGGCGGCACGGATGATGGAATACGAGTATGCCG
>DPCD01000097.1:17735-17869 GCA_003516765.1 Clostridiales bacterium
ATGATGGAATACGAGTATGCCGCTGTGCTGCGCGACGAGATTATCCGCCTGCGCGGGGAAGTAAATCAGGTCAAGTAGGCTTTACCGCCCATCGGCGGCGGGGGCTTTTTGCTGCCGTGCGTGGCGGCAGGCGC
>DPCD01000116.1:0-7887 GCA_003516765.1 Clostridiales bacterium
TTGTGTCTGGCGCTTGTGATCTTTCTGCTGTGCGCCGCCGGGCACAAAGAAGGCGTGGAGGGCATTCATCTAAACTGGGTCGATAAGATTCCGCTTGACCTGTATCTGGCGCTTGCGCTTGTCGTTGGTTCGTGCGCCTTGTTGCTCGGGATCGATGTGACAGGTGTTGACTTTGTTCCGGCTGTCATTTTGCTGGCTATCCTGCTGGCGCTTGCCGTGCTGCTCGTGATGAGCGTTCTGATGACGCTTTCAACGCGCTTCAAATCCGGCGCGTTCTGGAAAAACACGATCATTTTCTATATCCTGCGCTTTCTTGCGCGCACGCTGCGGGCAATTGGAACCGGCATTTCCTACTGCGCAGTCCATCTGCCGCTCTACTGGCAGGCAGGTTTGATCTTCGTGGGCATAAGCCTTGCCGAGCTGTTTGTCCTCGCGGCGTTCAGCCGCAGCGCGGTCGTCGTGATCTGGGTGATTGCAAAGCTTGCAGAAGCGCCGCTTCTGGTCCTGCTTGCCGTCAGCCTGCAAAAGCTCAAATCCGGCGGCGAGGCACTCGCGGCAGGCAATCTCAACGCAAGCGTCGACCTGAACCATATGTACGGCGTTCTGAAACACCACGGCGAGAACCTCAATTCCATCGCCCAGGGCATGCAGAAGGCGGTGCAGCAGCAGCTCAAATTCGAGCGCTTCCGCACAGACCTCATCACAAACGTTTCGCACGACATCAAAACGCCGCTGACCTCGATTGTAAACTACGTCGATCTTCTCAAGAAGGAGGACGTCCAGCCGGAGAAAGCCAAAGAATATATCGCCGTTCTCGACCGGCAGTCGGCAAGGCTCAAAAAACTGACCGAGGATCTGGTCGAGGCGTCCAAGGCATCGAGCGGCACGCTGCCGGTGCATCTGGAAGCGGTCGATGTGAACGTGCTTTTATCGCAGGTCTCGGGCGAATATCAGAGCCGGTTTGAGCTGTGCCGGCTCGAACCGATCGTCAAGCTCGCGCCGGAAAGCCCGCAGATTCTCGCGGACGGAAAGCTTCTGTGGCGGGTGTTTGATAATCTGCTCAGCAACATCTGCAAATACGCCATGCCCGGCACGCGCGTGTATTTTACCAGCGAGGTGCAATCTGACCGTGTGCAGATCAGCTTCAAAAACATCTCCAATTATCCGCTTGATATCACGGCAGACGAGCTGATGGAGCGCTTTGTGCGCGGCGACTCGTCCCGCTCCACGGAAGGAAGCGGTCTCGGTCTTTCCATCGCGCAGAGCCTGACAGGGCTCCAGAAGGGCAGCTTCGATCTCGTCGTCGATGGAGACCTGTTCAAGGCGAACATCTCCTTCCCGCTTCTGAACGTCTGATTTTTCCGATTTCTTTCCTCTTCCCGCGCCCCGGAGGTCCTTTGGATTTCCGGGGCGCAATTTTTCTGCTTTCCCCTCTTGACAAACAGACATCTTGTGCTATTATAAACATATGCTTAGAAAATAAACTTTTGTCCGGTGGTGAAACCATGACAGAACGCGAATCCGAAATTTTTCATATCATCCAGCAGAACCCTGCCATCTCCCAGAACGAGCTGGCAGCCAAGCTGAACCTCGCGCGCAGCTCCGTCGCCGTGCATATTGCCAATCTGCAGAAGAAGGGCTACATTCTCGGCAAAGGCTACATTGTCAACGAAAGCGCGTATGTCCTCGGCGTGGGCGCGGCGAACGTAGACATCCACGGCAGGTCCAAAAAGTCGATCGTCATGCACGACTCCAACCCCGGTCATATGAACACCTCTGCCGGCGGCGTGACGCGGAATGTCTGCGAAAACCTCTCGCGCCTCGGTGTGAGCGTCAAGCTCATTTCCGCCGTCGGCACCGACGTGTACGCAGATCAGATCCGCCGCGAGTGCCAGTCGGCTGGCATCGACATTTCCAACCTCTATGTCGCAGATGGACAAGCATCGTCCACCTACATGTCCATGATCGACGCGGACGGCGATATGTTTGTGGCGCTGTCCGACATGACGGTGCTGCAGGGACTGCCGCTGAGCTATTTAAGCTCCAAGCAGAGCCTGATCCGCGGCGCGCAGCTCGTGACCTGCGACCCCAGTTTGTCCGAAGAGGCGATCTGCCGTCTGCTCGATATCTGCGAGGGCGGACCTGACGTGTACGCAGACCCCGTCTCCACCGCCTACGCCAGAAAGCTTGCGCCCTACGTCGGCAAGTTCCACACCATCAAGCCCAACCGCATGGAGCTGGAAATTCTCGCCGGGCAGGAAATCAAAGACGAGCTGAGCCTGTATAACGCCTGCGAAGTGGTTCTGAACAAGGGTCTGCACCGCATCTTCGTCAGCCTCGGCACCGAAGGATGCCTGTACATGGACCAGGAGGGCCGCATGCTGCGCCGCAAGCTCAAGCCCTGCGAGCACATGGTCAACGCCACCGGCGCGGGCGACGCCTTCACCGCCGCGATGATCTACGCAACGCTCGAGCAGCTTCCCATCGAGTCCGTCATGGACTACGCCATGGCAGCAGGCATCGCTGCCATCGGTCACGAAAGAACCATCAACCCCCAGATGAGCATTTCGCTTCTGGAATCTATACTAAAGGAGTACAAACAATGAATCTGCATGATTATCTGTCCGTTGCACCGGAAATCGCCGAAGCGCTTGCAGCAGGCAAGCCTGTTGTTGCTCTGGAATCCACCATTCTCAGCCACGGCATGCCGTATCCGGAGAATGTCGAATTTGCCCACAAGGTAGAAAAAATCGTCCGTGAAGAGGGCGCTATCCCCGCAACGACCGCTATCATCGGCGGCAAGCTGAAGGTCGGTCTGAACGACGAAGAGCTGCTGACCATGTGCAAGGCGGAGAACGTCGGTAAGGTCAGCCGCCGCGACGTTGCCGTGTATCTTGCCACCGGTCAGACCGGCGCAACGACCGTCGCAACGACCATGATCATTGCCAGCCTCGCCGGCATCCGCTTCTTCGCAACCGGCGGCATCGGCGGCGTGCATCGCGGCGCAGAGAAGACCATGGACATCTCCGCCGACCTGCAGGAGCTTGCCAACACGCCTGTCTGCGTCGTCTGCGCGGGCGCAAAGAGCATTCTGGACCTCGGTCTGACGCTCGAGTACCTCGAGACCTACGGCGTGCCGGTTCTCGGTCTTCGCACCGACGAGCTGCCCGCATTCTACTGCCGCACCTCCGGCTACAAGCTGGACTACAACTGCCAGGATGAAGAGACCGTGGCAAAGATCATGAAGACCAAGTGGGACGTGGGTCTCAAGGGCGGCGCCGTCGTCGGCAACCCCATCCTCGAGCAGTATGCGATGGACCCCGATTACATGAACAAGATCATCGATCAGGCAGTCGCACAGGCAAACGCCGAGCATATCCACGGCAAGGCAATCACGCCGTTCCTGCTTGCGCACATCAAGGACATGACCGGCGGCAGCTCGTTCGCAGCAAACCTCGAGCTTGCCTACAACAACGCCCGCGCCTGCTCCAAGATCGCCTGCGCCTACGCGAAGCTGTAAGATTCTGTTTTTCATACGCAAACCGCCCCGGAAACATCGTTTCCGGGGCGATTTTTTCAGCCTTCTCTGACACAGTCGAGGAATTTGTGAAGGTGTTCTCTTCCCTCCGGCGTCGGCTTGTAGACGCCCGCGCACTCCAAGACCTGCGCAAAGACCTGTCCGATCTCGAACTTGATAATGTCTTCCGCGGTGTCGGCGTTAAATTCCGGATGGCGCTTCATAAAGCCCTCTGCCCAATCGGCGTGCTTCGCCAGCTCGTCGTTGGCGCGAAGATCTTCGCCGTTCAGAAGCGCCGTCTTGAGGTCCGCCATCTCCTTTTTGAGCCGCCCGGGCAGCACCGCCAGACCCATGACTTCGATCAGGCCGATGTTTTCCTTCTTGATGTGGTGCAGCTCTTCATGCGGATGGTAGAGTCCCATCGGGTGTTCCGGTGTGGTCAGGTTGTTCCGTAAGACCAAATCCAGCTCATACTTGCCGCTGCGCATCCGCGCAATCGGCGTGATCGTGTTGTGCGGCTCGCCGTCTGTCTCGGCGAAGATCATTGCGTCGGGGTCGGAATACTTGCGCCACTTCGCCAGAATCTTTCCTGCCAGCTCGCAGAGCTGCGTTTTGTCGCTGGAGTTCAGACGCAGCACCGTCATCGGGTATTTCACGACGCAGCAGTCCACATCCTCGAAGCCCGGAACTTCAAAGCCGAACTCTTTTTCAGCCTTCTCCATCGGGAAGATATGGTGTCCGCCCTGGAAATGCTCGTGTGCCAGAATGCTGCCGCCCACGATGGGCAGGTCCGCGTTACTGCCGAGGAAGTAGTGCGGGAACTGCTCGACAAACGAAAACAGCTTGTCGAATGCCGAGCGGTCAATGACCATCGGCGTGTGCTGGGTGTTCATGACGATCGCGTGTTCATTGTAATAGACGTAGGGCGAATACTGGAAACCCCACAGCTGCCCGTTGACCGTGACCGGCATGACGCGGAGATTCTGCCGCGCCGGGTGCGAGATTGTGCCGGCGTAGCCGACGTTTTCGACGCAGAGCAGGCACTTCGGGTACCCGGACGCCTTTTTCAGCTTCGCCGCCGCGATGTCGCGCGGGTCTTTTTCGGGCTTGGAGAGGTTGATGGAAATTTCGAGTTCACCGTACTTCGTCTCCGTCGTCCAGTGCTCGTCCTTTGCGATGCGGTCGCGGCGGATATAGTTACAATCCTGACTCAGCTTATAGAAGTAGTCGGTCGCCGTTTTCGGTGATTCTGCGTAGAGTGACCAGAATTTGCGCACGACCTCGGACGGGCGCGGGGTCACGCAGCCCATGAGCCGCGTGTCAAACAGGTCGCGCTCGGCAATCGTGTCATGGATTTGCTCGTTTTCGGCTGCATAGTCGCACAGAACATTCAGACATTCCGGAAACTCATAGCGTTCTTTCTGCTTTTCGTAGCTTTCCAGCTTCAGCTCTGTCAGCAGGCTGTTCCGCGCGAACGTCTCATCCAGCGGGTGCAGCAGCTCGCAGTCCTTCGCATAGCGCAGCAGCGAGTCCAGCGCCGCCCAGACTGTTTCAGTCTTCATAGCCATGCGGATGCTCCTTGTGCCAGTTCCACGCAGAACCGATGATCGTCTCAATATCGTCGTACTTCGGCTTCCAGCCGAGAACTAGCTTTGCTTTTTCGGAGGACGCAACGAGCTGCGCCGGATCGCCCGCACGCCGCGCCGCCATTTCGCACTTGATGGGCTTGCCGACGACCTTTTCCGCGGTGTCGATGATCTCCTTAACCGTGAAGCCGACGCCGTTGCCGAGGTTGAAAACGTTATTTTCGCCGCCGTTCATCAGGTATTCGGCAGCTAAGATGTGCGCGGACGCGAGATCGGTGACGTGGATGTAGTCGCGGACGCAGGTGCCGTCGCGCGTGGGATAATCGTCCCCGAAAATGGACACATGATCGCGCTGCCCGTTCGGAACCTGAAGGACGATGGGAATGAGGTGCGTCTCGGGGTTATGCGCCTCGCCGATCTTGCCGGACATATGCGCGCCGCAGGCGTTGAAGTAGCGCAGCGCGACAAAGTGAATGCCGTGCGCGACAGACGCCCAATAGAACATCCGCTCCATCGCCAGCTTCGTGTCGCCGTAGCAGTTTGTCGGGTGCGTCGGGTCGGTCTCGAGAATCGGCACGCGCTCCGGCTCGCCATACGTTGCGGCGGTCGAGGAGAAGACGATGTACTTGAAACCATGCTCAATCATGCTCTGGAGCATCGTCCGCGTACCGCCGAGGTTATTATCATAATACTTGAGGGGATTTACCATGCTCTCGCCGACCTGCGAATTCGCCGCGAAGTGGATGACCGCGTCAATTTTCTCAGACGAGAACACATGATCGCAGAATTCCTTGTTCCGAATATCGCCCTCGTAGAAGCGCGCCTTCGGATGGACGGCTTTGCGGAAACCGGTCTCCAGATTGTCCACCACGACCACGTCATAGCCGTTGTCGATCAGTTCATACACGGTGTGGCTGCCGATGTAACCAGCGCCGCCTAATACCAGAATAGTTTTCATAGAAATACCTCTTTTCTCAAAAAACGGAGGCAGATGCGCACACCTGCCTCCGCAATACGTTAAGATTGCCTGTCCGGCAGACGCACAGAATTACTTCTTTGCGATGTACTTCCGGATATCGAGCGCAACGGCAGTCACGATGACGATGCCCTGCACCATGTAGTTGTAGTACGGGTTGACGCCGAGGAACTGCAGCACGATCTTCAGAAACTCGAACACCAGAACGCCGACCAGAACGCCGCCGATGGTGCCGATGCCGCCGGTGGTGGAAACGCCGCCGATGGTGCAGCCTGCAATGGCTTCGAGCTCATAGCCGTTGCCCATGGAGGCGGATGCGCCGCCGGACTTCGCAGCCAGCAGGTAGCCAGCCATGGCGTACATGATACCAGCGGTCATGTAGATCAGAATCTTTGCCTTCTTGGTGTTGACGCCGGAGACCTCCGCCGCGATCTCGTTGCCGCCGATGGCGTACATGTACTTGCCGTGGCAGGTCTTGTTATACAGGAACCAGAAGAACAGACCGAACAGCACTGCCACAAACAGCAGATACGGCAGGTAGAAGCCTTTGGGGTCGCCGATGCAGCCGTTAATGAGATTGTTGTAGGACTCCTGGAAGCCGCCGATCGGCTGTGCGTCGGTGAAGACCAGGGAAATGCCGTAGATGATGGTCTGCGTGCCGAGCGTTGCGATGAAGGGTGGCACGTTGAGGAAGGCAATGATCAAGCCGTTCAGCAGACCGAACACCGCGCCGATTGCCAGCACGATCAGCAGCACCACACCCATGTTCATCTCGGGCATATTCGGGAAGAGTCTGCCGGCGTAGTTGGCTCTCTGCAGCAGAACGCCCGCAAGGCACGCGGCAAAGCCAACCTGACGACCGGCGGACAGGTCGGTGCCCTTGGTGATCAGGCAGCCGGAGACGCCGAGTGCAATCAGGAAGCGGACTGCAGTGTTGCTGGCGAGGTTGCCGAAGTTTCTCCAGGAGAAGAAGTTATCCTTCGTGAAGCCGACAATGATGCCGACAACAACCAGAAGAACGACGATCGGGTTCGATTTTACGGTTTTCCAAAACTTTTGAGCAGGGCTCAGTTTGACATTCTCCATTTTTTCTTCCTCCTATCTTACGAGAACTGCGTGGCAAGACTCATGACCGACTCCTGCGTTGCGTCCTGACTGTCGATGAAGCCCGTAACCTTGCCGTCGCACATGACCATGATGCGGTCGGACATGCCGATCAGCTCGCCCATTTCACTGGAAATCATGATGATGGACTTGCCCTGCTTTGCAAGCTCGGCAATGATGCAGTAGATTTCGTACTTTGCGCCGACGTCGATGCCGCGCGTCGGCTCGTCGAGAATCAGAACCTCGGGGTCGTTCGCCAGCCAGCGTCCGATCAGCACCTTCTGCTGGTTGCCGCCGGAGAGCGACTGAATGAGCGTCTTGCTCGACGGGGTCTTGATGTTCATCTTCTGCACGTTGTCCTGCACCAGCTGCTCGATTTTTTTGCTGTTGAGCATGATGCCGCCGTCCACGTACTTTTTGAGCGACGCGATCGAAATGTTATCGGCAACGGACAGCACGCCCATGATACCGCTCTGCCGCCGGTCCTCGGTCAGCATCGCGACGCCCTGATCGATGGCGTCCTTCGGGCGGTTGATTTTCAGTTCCTTGCCGTGGAAGGTTATCTTGCCGGTCGTATGCGACCGCGTGCCGAAAATGCCCTCCATCAGCTCCGTGCGCTGCGCACCGACCAGACCGCCGACGCCGAGGATTTCGCCCTTGCGCAGCTCGAACGACACGTTGCGGAAGCTCTTGGGGTTGATGGA